>NZ_DKSP01000208.1:26396-28039 GCF_002472745.1 Sphingobacterium sp. UBA7253
GCAAAATACATTATCCATACCCCAAGCGAGCTCCTCAATATTACAGCAACAACGCAGATATAACAGAAAAATGGCACTTTAACCGATAGCGATTTAAGTGCCGTTTTTATTGATCCATCCTAATGTCGTTGATTCGGTACCATTGCTATTGGCGATCCGATGAAATCAGGGAAATTTCCTATAATGTCCTGAGCCTACATTTTTGCATCCATTAGTTGCTCACGCTGTCCTTTTGGATGACCAAGCTTCATTTTTATAACAAAAGCCTTATTGGCAACAAATGTGTCTGGAAGTACAATATCATAGTACATATTCTTATCCAGGTCTATGCCGATTTCAGCTTGCTTTAAAACCAGGTTTGACCATTTTGAAGTAATGCTGCCGTTACCGGAACCGTTGTTGCATTCTTCGGTACAGCAATACGCACAATATTGTTGACGGGTCGATTAAAGACCGTAAGATAGAGATTGTCCTCTTTTTTTGTAAAATAACCCAATTTAGATGGCGCAAGCCCCGCATGCCTAACCCCATAAACAGCTTCACCATTAACTTTGATCCAGTCACCGATCTCTTTCGCCAGTTTATCCTCTCCCGAATGCATCCGACCATTTCCGTCCGGACCAAAATTCAATACGAAATTACCGTTCATTGATACACAGTTCATCAACATATCGATCAAATCGTCGGATGTCTTTGTATAAATACCCGACCAATCTTTCATGTAGCCCCAACCATTGGGAGGTATCGTCATGACGCAATCCCAATCACGTCCTTCCAACCATTCAAATTCTTTCGGCATTTTGCGTTCCCATCCTTGCTCATAATCCCCCAGCATATCGCCATTCGAATCGAAATGTCGTTTTCCAAATTCATCGTTTCGAAAACGGCTACCGATGATTAACCCCGGATGCTTCTCGCGGAGTTCCTTTTCCAGTTTATAGGTAAAGTCATAGGACTGAATCCAGGACTGATCCCAGGTACCATCAAACCAAAAACCTTTTATCTGGGAGTAATTTTGAAGAAGCTCCAATAATTGATTACGGGTATACTCTAAAAACTTGTTGAATTTTGCCTTTTCTTCCGGTGTAGAGGGCGCCTTTCCCATATAGTTTGAATTATTCCATTCCAAGATCGAAAAATACAAAAATACATCTATACCTTCGGCTGTGTAAGCGTCTACAACCTGTTTGACAATATCTTTTTTATATGGGCTTTTCTTAATGGTATAATCTGTGTATTTCCTTCGTTCTTCCCCGAAGAGTATGCCACAAAATTTCATGAGATCCACTGGGGGGTAATCGCTAAAAATCCGATTTTCTTAGGTTCCTATGTATGGAACATCTTTGATTTCGCAATACCAATTACCGGTCTTAATGTCAATCCCAGAAATTATAAAGGTCTGATTGCCTTTGACCGTAAATTGAAGAAAGATGGTTTTTATTGGTATAAAGCCAACTGGAGCAAAGAACCGGTGTTATATATCACGCAGCGACGTATGATCAACAGGGGTAATGAAATCACCCCTATCACCGTTTATTCGAACAGAGGAGAGCCAACATTGAACATCAATGGACAAACGATCAAAGGGGCCAAAATTGGCCAGACCAATGTACATTACATCTTCGAAAACGTGAAGCTAAAAC
>NZ_DKSP01000208.1:28085-29761 GCF_002472745.1 Sphingobacterium sp. UBA7253
GGGGAAGAATACTGTTGAAGCAAAAGTAATCCAAAAAGACGGTAAGGTATTAACCGACACAATTGAATGGAACTATGCCCCCACATTTAAGCAAGGACCATCTGGACCAACAAAATCGAAAACAGAGCATGTAGGTTTATAATCACATTAGCAAAATAAGAGACAAAAAACGGGGGTAGCTTTTTGGCTACCCCTGTATTTTGTTTAAGGATATATCTACTGTCAGTTATAGTGATAATCATATCACTCTCCTTAATTTCAGAAAAGTATTAACCGATAAAAGCTGGTCGTTTACCGAGATTGTCTCGAGACTGGCCTAATGGGCATCGTATCCCTCTTATTTCCGCCCTATCTTTGAGTCATCAAATAAGAAATAAAAACATTAAAAATAAACATCATGGCAACTAAAACAACATTCAGCATCAACAGTAAAACAATTACTAAAGCTTTTCAAGATCTTTTTGATTCCTTCAAAAGCTCACGTTTAAAAGTTTCATCCAAGAATGGACAAGAATACTTAAATATCTCCTTGTTATTGGCTGTAATCATCGGAATTATTTTCCCTGTAGCTTTCATTGCACTGATTATTCTTAGCCTGATTGCACCTATTGAAATTGCAATCCTTCAAGAAGTAAAGGAAGAGCCTGCTAATCAAAAGATGATTGAGCTCAAATAAATAAAGCTTCTATACCTTATAAAGAGCTAGGGTTATCCAACGGTAGGATAGCCCTAGCTCTTCTCTTATTTCCTTTCTATCTTATCAAACGCTGTATTAGGGGACAAATTAAATGTAAAGTTCCCTTTTGAATCCACACCACCAGCACCTTTGACACGGGCTTTGATCTCATACTTCGATTGCGGGTTATAATTTGTTACTGTAAAATTGTAATAAAAAGGTTTGACCTTGTTGGTTCCTCTAAATTTATCCGCAAGTGCGTGATGTCCATCTTCTGCGATGACACGCCCGTCCTGCAGTAATTGTACAGCATCAATCTCCAGAAAATTCTTACCATCCACAAAGTGCTCAGCTTATAGCAAGAATTTCGTAAAATAAGCAGCGTAATAAATCAGCAAGCTTAGCATCCAATTGCTCGTCTGACTCGCCATTGCCGCCACCATAACGTCCGATAATAACGCCTTGTGGATCTATTAACACTTTTGTCGGTAACGAACTGACGCCATACCCCTGCGTTACATCTTTGCTACGATCAAAATTTGTCCCATCGAATTTTGCCCCACGTAAAACATGGTTCCAAATGCCAATTTCATCTTTTTCAACCGCCTTGTACCACTTTGCATGCTAACTATCATTATCCATAATAACAATAATGGCGGTCACTTGGTTTACAATGCCCCGTGACTATGGCACTACAGCATGCCAAATGTGACCAATAATGCTCCTAGCAATATACAAAAACCTCAGATACGAAAGTTTTGGAACAGGCGATGCTCTATACCAAAAGTGAGCAATAATACTTCTAGCAAGATACAAAACCTAGATACTGGAATTCTCGAAGAGAGGAAACGCCATACCGCTAGAACACAGTGATGGCTGCATGACCGCCTGCTATGGAAATGTACCATTACCACTGCGGGACAGTGACAGTTGTGAAACAGCTGCCGATTAATGGGGCTCACCGATGCCCCTGTGCTGTGATAACCAATAGGCGGAGGAT
>NZ_DKSP01000020.1:0-2679 GCF_002472745.1 Sphingobacterium sp. UBA7253
CATCTGTACATTATTGTCGCCATGTGCGTCGCGATAAAGAAAGTCAATATCGGGATTGAAGGAAAGTTCCCTTTTCATTTCCTCGAGCATCGTTTGTCGCCAGGCATCGTTTCCGATACACTGCGAAAATGCGATGACCTGCTTTTTCTTCCGGACCATTGGTTGGCATCCACAAAAAAGAAGCAGGATCAATATGCCACCATAAATGAAATATTTTCCCATGATTTTTTTCCCTTCAATATCCGAATATACATTATTTAGTTTTTTTAGGGTAACCTCGTCTTTGTTAGTGTATTCTTTACACTGATATGGAAACTTTCAAAAATGTATCATTTTCTAAATTTTCTGTTTAAAAAGTGAAAGTTTTAAAAAGTAATGCTGGTATAAGTTTCAGATTTTTAGTGTTTTAACGTTTTTTAAAAAATGTTACATAAATAAATGTTTTTGTGAAGCTCAAATTTAAGTTAAGATGAAACTAGGGTTAAATTTGGATTAATCAATTATAGATCATCACATGAACAAAAACACGGTACTAGCTTGGTCCTTTGTAGTGGCTTTAGGCGGATTTTTATTTGGATTTGATACAGCGGTTATTTCAGGAGCAGAAAAGGCCGTGCAGGAACACTGGCATTTAAGTGAGTTTCAGCATGGATTGACCATGGCCATTGCATTGATCGGAACAGTTGTTGGAGCAGCGCTGGGTGCACTGCCTTCAGATAAGTTGGGGCGTAAGAATACTTTATTTGCGGTTGCAGCTCTTTACTTTATCTCAGCAATAGGCAGCGCATTGGCGAATGACTGGACGATATTTATTTTATTCCGCTTTTTGGGTGGTATAGGCGTTGGCGTCTCTTCGGTAACTGCACCAATCTATATATCGGAAATATCTCCGGCGGCATCGCGTGGAAAATTGGTCGGACTTTTCCAGTTCAACGTCGTATTGGGGATTCTGATTGCCTATCTGTCCAATTACTTTATCGGTCAGGTAGGGGAGGAGTCCTGGCGCTGGATGCTGGGGGTGCAGTGCTTTCCGTCGTTGTTATTCTTCTGTTTGATCTTCCTCATCCCGGAAAGTCCGAGATGGTTGCTGCTGCACCGAGGGAATTTGGCCGAGGCAACGCGGATTATGAAAAAAATTAATTCGGATGGTTACGAGCTGGAGATTTCAAAAATTCAGGAGTCCAAAAACAATTCCGCAGGAGAAGGCAAACTCTTCGTTCGCGAAAATGCCAAACCTATTTTATTGGCCTTTTGTTTTGCGCTGTTCAATCAAGTTTCAGGTATCAACGCAATTATCTACTATGCCCCCCGTGTATTTGAAATGGCCGGCTTGGGCTCACAGAGTTCATTGCTTTCGACAGTTGGTATAGGGGTTGTCAATTTTATTTTTACGTTGCTGGCGATCAATTTCATCGATAAGGTGGGCAGAAGAAAATTAATGTTGGTGGGCTCGATCGGGCTGATTGTTTCATTGGCACTCGTTTCACATGCTTTTTATACCAACCAAACGACGGGTTTTGCGATCACAATCTATCTGATGAGTTTCATTGCCTTTTTCGCATTCTCGCAAGGTGCGGTGATTTGGGTATTTATTTCGGAAATTTTTCCGAACGACGTACGTGCCAAAGGGCAGACATTTGGTAGCTTGACACATTGGGTGATGGCGGCGATTATCACCTTTTGTTTCCCAGCCTTGACAGAAATGCTCGGTGGCGGGGGTACCTTCTTGATCTTTGCCCTATTTATGGTGCTGCAGCTTGTTTATGTGCTCAAGTTTATGCCGGAGACAAAAGGGAAATCATTGGAAGATCTTGGGCATACCATCAATCTACATTAGTCTTTAGCTGGACTACACCAATAGGTGTCGAAGTAGCCATGACGCGACTGGCGCCTATCGAAAGTTATTTAATCAAAGACAATGTGATAACATGTTGTGTGTATCTATTGTCAACATTGAATTTAAAGGGAAATATAATAATCAATTTGTTACTTGGTTTTTGGCGCTCGGCCGAAGCTTCGTATAAAAAGGAGAAAATATGAAAAACGGAGATAAATCAATACAGGGTATTTGTTTTGGCGAGGTTCTTTGGGACAATCTTCCTACAGGTAAAAAATTAGGCGGTGCGCCTTTGAATGTGGCTTATCACCTCAATAAATTGGGGGTTACGACGCGTATGCTAACGCGCATAGGGCGTGACGATAATGGTTACGAGTTGCGTAACGTATGTGAAGATCTGGGTATCCCGACCGATTTCTTCCAGTACGATGACCTGTTACCAACTTCAACAGTAGAGGTTTCGATCGATGCAAAACGCGACGTGCATTACGATATCGTTTATCCTGTAGCTTGGGATAGAATAGCGGTGGACAATGTTGTTCTTGAGGCAGTTGCAGCGGTGGATTTTTTGGTGTATGGTAGTCTAGCCTGTCGGGATGAAGTAAGTTTTCAAAGCTTGCTATTACTGCTGGAAAAAGCCCGCTTCCGGGTGATGGATGTCAACCTGCGTACACCTTATTTTGGTCCGGAAAAAATACATAAACTGTTGGGATACGCTGATTTTGTGAAAATGAATGCCGAGGAACTGCATGTTATTTCCGACTGGAATGGCGCAACGGATGCCTATACCGATCAGCAGCGTGTGGACTTGATCATGGCCCGTTTTGCAATTAATGAGGCAA
>NZ_DKSP01000060.1:0-15709 GCF_002472745.1 Sphingobacterium sp. UBA7253
ATAATAATTTTATTAGATTCAGTTATGATAAATATAATGTTTATCCGAAAAATATTAGGAGCAACTATGTTTCATACAGATCCATGAGTTATAATCAATCTTCCTCAATATCGGCAGGCTTTAGTAATAGCCCGTATTATGGTACATATTATTTGAAAGAAATAAATACATCGAATAATATCAAGATTGAGCTGAAGAGAATAAGTTCTAGCGATTATAAACTGGACTATATTAGCTTATTTCAAAGAAGCAGTCTTTTGCGTAAAATGATATTGGGACGAAATGGATCATTTTTAAAAACGGCTAAAATATTTGATGGTAACTCAGTTCAGCAAGGTCAAGGTTATATTCTCAGTTATAATAGAGAAAGCGAATATGCGAGCATAATAGCTTCATCTATTCCTGATTATTGGGGCTATTATAAGTTATTATATGGAAGTGTACCTCCTTCAACAAATATTCCACGATTTTGGTATAGCCTGTATTGCGATTTTTCAGGCTCATTTACAAATATGTTTACCAACAGCCTGGATGCTTTATTGACTGACTATAATAGAGATAGAACCGTTACTGACGATTCCGCAATCGCATTTTCGTTGAATACTGTCCAGTTTCCAACAGGAGGTGTTTTGAGGATGGGATACGAAAGTTCCCTCCACGATAATAAGAGGATAGGTATTCGCTTAAAATATCTATCTAATGGAGAAGGTAATTTACGGGATTCCATCGTATATTCCTATGAAGGTTCCCATATAGAATATGACATTGCTAACCAACAATATTATGTCAAAGAATCTGTTTATGGATTTGTACGCCCTCCTTATACGCAAAGATGGTTAGGTAGGTCAATGCAATTTAATGATAAACTTTCTTCAGATCTTCAAAAGGTTTACAATGAGGAATCTCCTGTTAGATATTCCAAGGTCACCGAAAATTATTATGTCAATCAATCCTACAAAGGTGCCGCACAATTTGAGTACAGCACATTTCAGCGGTATTCGTTTTCTACTTTTGGGGGTGGGGCTCCTTATAAATCGGTGGGAAGGATATTTTTTTCCTCAAATTACATGGGCTCTAATGGGCTGATGTGTTCAACGATGGAGCTGGAAACGTCTCCACGTCAATTCCCGGATTTTTTTGTAAGTACAAACTATTTAGGAAAGGAGATTAATTTGCTTAAGAAAACAGATTTTAAGTATGAAAATTCAATTCTTACTCCTGTTAAACGGGAAACATATAATTATCAACAGATATTAACACCTGCATACAACAGTTTAAAAGTTAGACTATTTCTTGAGGGAGAGTCAACTGAATATGATGAAGTTTATTCTTTTAGTGGTTTAGATTCCTATTTCAGTTATGGAACCTCCAGCCTCTATGGCTGTAGCAGTACATTGGTGAGTAAGAAAACCGAAACGTTTGATGGTACGGCGCCCCTGGAAGAAAGCGCGATCTATAGTTATAATAATGATCAGCAATTGATGAGTCAAACCTTGTCAACCAGTGATGGAAGAAATCGGAAGGATATATTTGTTTATCCCGCTAATTATTTATCGGGTGTTGCATGGATTGATAATCTGATTAGTAGAAATGTAAGATCACCTTTTCTTGAGAAAGTGTCTACGATTGATGGAAAAGTAGTTGCAGGAATTATCAATATATATAATTCAAATAGTTTACTTCAAACGGTATCAAAACTTAAGCTTAGCCAGCCTGTTGCATTGTCATTGTTTAAATTTAGTAATCGTGTTTTAGGAGTTGAACCGCCAACCGGAACATTATCTACTTTCTCCTCAGATAGTCGTTATGCGAAAGATTATGAAATTATATCCTATAACAATTATAGTAAGCCCCAGGAGCTAAAAAAGTTAGATGATGCTATCACGGTTTATCTTTGGGGTTACGGTGGCCAATATCCAATTACTGAAATCAAGAATGCGACCTATGCTGAAGTTGTGTCTGTGCTTACCCAAGCTACAATTGACAACCTGAACAGCATTAGTCAGACTGAAGCGACAATGGAGAGCCTGATCAAGGCAGCATCAGATAAGCTCCGCAGTGATTCCAGACTGGCTAAAGCGATGGTGACAACGTATACCTATAAACCCTTGGTTGGTATGACCAGTAAGACTGATGGCCGTGGAATAAAGGAAACCTATACCTACGACGGTATGCAGCGTCTGCAGGCGGTCCTTGACCACCTGAACCATGTAAACAGGTCTTTTGATTACCATTACCGTTCCAACTAAGCCTAATTGATTATGAAAAAGAACTTTTTAACACTGATATCCTTATTCGGGTTTGTTGCAGTACAGGGACAGCGGCTCCCGCAGGATACCTCGCTGAGTTCCTATAGCAACCAGATCAATATCCAGGCTCTCAGGAGCATTACGCTTACCAATGGCTTTTATATTCCTGCCCCCGCGGCAGGCAAAACTGTTACGATCAGTATTGTGGGCTTTCAGAATCTTGTGAGTACTCCTACAGCCGGACAGAATTATATAATGACCAAAACGTTCCGTAGTCCAGGTGTTACACTTGCTACATTGAATGCGCAGCGTACAATCGGAGATGAGAATCAGAGTATCCAGTACTTTGATGGTCTAGGAAGGCCTAGCCAAACGGTGCAGCTGATGGCCAGTCCAACGTATAAGGATATCGTCCAGCATATTGAATATGACGGATTTGGTCGTGAGTCGACGAAATATCTGCCCTATGGCGAGAAGTCAGGCAATGGTAGTTTCCGGGCTTCAGCAAAATCGACACAGTCGGATTTTTACAAAGATGGGGTAGGCTGGGATGCGGCAGCGGTGAAGACGCCGAATCCCTATGCGGTTACCGTTTTTGAAAACAGTCCGCTGAACCGCGTACTGGAACAGGGTGCTCCGGGTGCAGCCTGGCAGCCATTGGCAGTCTTGGGTACCGGACATACAGTAAAAACAGGTTATGGTACCAATACGGCTACGGGACTTGATGTTGTAAAGCTATGGACGGTAACGGCGAGCGGAGCCAGCGGTACGACGAACTACTCAGCGGGAAAACTCTACCGTACCACCACCCGGGATGAGAATACTGTCAATACGACCGATCGCAGTGGATCGGTGGACGAGTATAAAGATTTTGAGGGACGTGTTGTTCTCAAGCGGGTGTGGGAGAACGAGAGCAAAGCGCTGAATACCTATTATGTTTACGATGACTTTGGAGACCTGCGTTATGTAATCCCTCCTGCAGTGACGGGAACGAGTGTTAGTGAGCTTTCTACTGATGCGACATTTGCAAATTTTGACAACTATGTTTATGCCTATAAATACGACGGACGTCGGCGAGTGATCAAGAAGAAGATTCCCGGCAAAGGCTGGGAATACCTTGTTTACAACAAGAATGACCAGGTGGTATTCACACGTGATGCCGAGCAGCTCAAGCGTGAGGAGTGGAGCTTTACGAAATATGATGCATTCGGCCGTGTGGTGATGACCGGTGTTGAGAGAGGCCACGTCGGCGATAATCATGATTATCTGCAGCAGGCTTTGGCCGACTTTACAGGGCCTATGTGGGAAGATCGGGGCAGTGTGATGGAAGGGTATACGAACAATACCATCCCGCAGAATACGGATAATTTGACCATATTACAGGTCAATTACTACGATGACTATACCTTTGCCGGAGCGACTACACTTCCTGCGAGCGGGATCACAAAGAGTACTAAGATCAAGTCACTGCAGACGGGTACTAAAGTCTATCGGACAGACGGTGCCCAGCCGCTGCTGACGGTAATGTATTACGATGATTACGGGCGGGTGATCCAGAGTGCCTCAAAGAACCATCTCGATGGGACGGATTATGTGACCAATATCTATACTTTTCCTGGAGAGCTGGAGTTGCTACATTTGACCGGAGACTTTTTTAAAGGAAAAATTTACAACTAAAAGAGTTAACAATTAAATTTGAGGCATGGGTAAGCGACCACGTTTTTTTGATTCAGAATTTAAAATCATGGCAGTAGAACTGTCGTACGTAAAAGGGACAGCAGCATCAGCAGCGAAAGAGCTGGGTATAAATGAGTCTATGCTGGGTAAGTGGCGAAGGGATTCCAGGTTCAATTCACGTATTGATGAGTTGAATCTGAGAATTGATCTCAATTCCAGTGACACTAGCAGGAATCTAGAACAGGAAAACAAGTTGTTGAGAAAGGCATTAAAAGATGCCACAATTGAAAGAGATATTTTAAAAAAGGCCATCAGCATCTTCTCCAAGGGAGACCGGAACGATATAGCTTTATAGCAGATCATAAGGATAATTTTTCGGTTGGGAAGATGTGCAAAGTAATGCAAGTGAGCAGTAGCGGTTATTATGATTGGCAGAATAGAGATCAGGATATCTCCAAAATCAAGGCAAGGAAAGACCTTCTAAAAAAAATAAAGGCCAGCTATGACTCCAGTGACAGTACATATGGCAGTCCAAGGATTACCAAGGATCTACAACGACAGGGTATACAGATTTCACGCCCATGTGTAGCGCGGATAATGAGAAAGGAAGGTATCCAGAATATCATCCGCAAGAAATGGAAGATATCAACAACAGATTCGAAACATAAATTCCCGGTATGTGATAATATTCTGAACAGGGACTTTCATGCCGATCAGATAGGCACTAAATGGGTAAGCGATATTACTTATCTGAAAACAGGTGAGGGTTGGTTATATCTCACAGCTGTAATGGATCTCGCTGATAGAAAAATTATTGGATGGACACTTAGTGAAGGAATGTCAGCAGAGCAAACCTCTCTTGCGGCATTAGAGAGGGCTCTAAAAGCCAGAAAAGTAGAAAATGGTTTAATATTTCATTCAGATAGAGGTGTTCAGTATGCGTGCAATGACTTTAAAGACAAGTTAAAAGCATTAAAGATCGATGTTGTTCAAAGTATGAGCAGAAAGGGTAACTGTTGGGACAATAGTGCAATGGAAAGCTTTTTCAAAACGGCTAAAAGTGAAAAATTCAACCGTTACAACTTTAAAACCAGGCAAGAGGCTAAGTTATGTGTGTTTAGGTATATTGAGGGTTGGTATAATAAAGGCAGATTACATTCAGCAATTGGGTATAAGACACCTGGTGAGCTAGAATTGGAAATGGAAAAAGCTGCTTAAAAAGTCTCCGATTTACTATTGCAATTCCAATATTATGTTTATGATGATTTTGGAGATCTTCGCTATGTACTGCCGCCAGGATTTACGGGTACCACATTTTCGGAAACGGTTAGCGGAGATTTTTTTGAGCTTATTTATGCTTATAAGTACGATGCGCGAAAACGGGTTGTCAGGAAAAAAATACCGGGAAAAGGCTGGGAGTATTATGTGTATAACAATAATGACCAGGTGGTGTTCACACGTGACGCTGAACAGGTAGCACGTGGGGAATGGAGTTTTACCAAATATGACGCTCAGGGAAGAGTAATATTGACCGGAATAGAGAAAGGGCACACCGGTGATGACCAAAGCAGCCTACAGTCATCACTGTCATCCTTTACAGGCCCCCTTTGGGAACAGCGCGGATCGGCTATGGAAGGATATACCAACAATACGATGCCACAAAATACAGGCAATATTACAGTTCAGGCAGTCAACTACTATGATAATTATACTTCCATACCGGGTTTACCCTTTACGGATCATAGCACCTATAGTATCCGGACACAGAGCCTTCTGGTTGCCAATAAGTTGCTTGTACTGGATTCAAGTCCTGCAAAGTGGTTATGGACTGTCAATGATTACGATGATCAGGGCCGTATTGTGAAAGTGAGTAGCACAAACCATCTTGATGGCACCGATATCGTCACCAATGAATACAATTTTTCGGATCAACTGGTTAAGAGTACCAGGGTACACACACCGTCCACAGGGACGGCCGTTACCCTTTCAACGGGCAATGATTATGACCATCAGGGACGTTTGGTCCAGGTCAGAAAAAAGGTGAACAGCCAAACCGAGATTATCCAGAGTAAATTGGGCTATAACGAGATCGGCCAGCTTACAACCAAATCGCTTCACAGTGAGAATGGCGGTGGTAATTTTATGACCAGCATAGCTTATGCCTACAACGAACGTGGCTGGCAGACCAAAGCCAGTTCGGCACAGTTCACCTCATTACTGAACTATAATGTCAACGGTACCACAGTTCTTGCAAATGCACAGTACAATGGCAATATCGCACAGCAGCTGTGGGGATATGCCGCTACCACAAACAGTACTTTTAATTATAGTTATGATGCCCTGAACAGGTTGAAGAACGGTGTGAGTACGGGAACAGTGATGAGTGAGGCAATGACCTATGACGATATGGGCAATATCAGAACACTGATCCGGGACAATGGTACAATGATTACGTATGGATGTAACAATAGCGACAAGAGTAATCGGTTGAATACATTGTCCGGTGGTCTGACAGGATCGTTTACCTACGACCAGAACGGTAATGCAACCAAAGACCGTACAGGTATGCTGTTGACCTACAACCAGCTGAACCTTCCGAAAACCGTTATTGGAGGAGGAAAGAATATAGCCTATACCTATGATGCTCTTGGGACAAAATTAAGCCGTCTGTCAGATGTGGGCGGAATCAAGACACAACGGGATTATATCAGCGGGATAGAATACAGTAAGACAGGAACGGGTAGTCCGGTCATTGAGCGAATTGGTACCGAGGATGGTTTTCTGTTGAACAGTTCGGGGGCATATAGCTATTATTATAATCTGACGGACCACTTGGGTAATGTACGTGTAGTATTGAAAAAAGGAGGTACAGCTACGGTGCCAACTGCGGCAGTAATGCAAAAGCAGGATTATTATCCATTTGGAAAGACGAAGAGTATTGCAACGAGTATCGATAATAAGTATCTTTATAATGGCAAAGAGATGCAGGCTGACCTAAATGGCGGTACGCATACTTTGGGAAGTTCTTATATATTGGAGGGGCAATTGGATTATGGGGCCAGGTTCTATGATGCTGAAATTGGACGGTGGAATGTAGTGGATCCATTAGCGGAGAAATTTGATAGTCATACACCTTACAATTATGTGGGAGATAATCCGGTTAAAAGGATTGACCCGAATGGTGAAGACTGGTGGGATATTATCAAAGGTGCCGCTGTAGCCGTAGCTGATAATATGACACAAGGAGCACTCGATAATCGAAAGAGAACGTCCTATAATAGTGCTTCGGATTATAACCTTGGGCAAGATGCTGGCGACATTATAAGTGCTGGGGTTGGTGCTTTAATGACGATTGATGGAGCTAAGAATATTGCGGCGGGAGTTGTGGTTACTGTTGGATCAGGAGGAACCGCTAGTATCGTAAGTTTACCAGTTGCGGCAGCAGGATCAGCAGAAGTTGTAATAGGAGTTGGCACGCTTAAAAATTCAATGACTAATTTTGCCACTAAAAAAGGTAGAGTAACAGCGGAAAAATCACAAAATTTGGAGAAATCAAGGGATAAAGGTGTGCCAAACTCCCAAATCGGTCCATCTGGTAAACCGAAGGTTCATAACGTATCCAAGGCAAATAATAAGAGAGCGATGGACGCAGCTAAAAATAATCCTAAATCGAATACTAAACCTGTAAAACATTCTAGTGATAGTGGGCAAAAAACTCACTATCATTCAACTCGGGATGGTGAGAAACAAGGGGGTAAAGATAATATTCATTATGAAGATCGATCAACTAAAAGAAATAAATAAAATGTATAAATCTGTTTGGCTTGCTTTAGTCGACATCGAAGCAGGAAAGGGTAACATGTTTCATGAGCTTCTCGACTTTGAGGGGGAATTAGAAGAACAATATATCGGTGCTTGGGGAAATATTTTGGTTATTTGTGATAGAATAAATGAGGTGCCCGACATTATAGAAAAAGGGTTAAATGAACTGGGAATGAGAATTCTATTTATAGATAAAATTGAAAATATAGAATCACTGATAAATGAAAATGGGATTACAGAAGAGGTCATTGAGGAGGTTGATTGGTTGTTAAATTCCGACTATATTTTTAAGATAAGTGATAAACTCTTTCCCTATTCTGAACGCGAATGATGAATTTAAGGTTCAGATAGAAAATTATTGTATCCACCTAAAAAAACAGGTGATGCTTCGACATTTAAAGAAGATGGTACATCTATTGAGATTCATCATGAAGGACAAAATCCAGATGGTCCTTATAAAGAAATGCACAGAGATGACCATCGTAGAGGTGAAAATTATAGAAAAAATCACCCTCAGGTCAAAAGCCGCTTACAAAAGAGCAGCGTAGGCAATTTAACAAAGATAGACCGCAATATTGGAAAGCAGAGTTTCCAGACTTAAAAAGTAAATAAATTATGAATATAATTGAAAACGAGTGTGAACGGGTACTAAGAGAGTTGTATAGGTTTTCTGACGATATTATCAATTTTGGTAATCCAATAAAAGATAATAGATTGGAAATGTTAGAAGACGCATTGGATTATAAATTACCCATTGACTTTAAATATGTTCTTAAGAAACATAATGGAATTACGTTAATAGGAACAGAAATTTATGGGTTTGATGCAGCTTTCAGGGGCAACTCTTTAGAAAAAATATATGAATTTGAGCACAATATAGCAGATAATAAAATGTCTAGAGAATTTTTGCCTTTTTCCCCAGATGGAAGAGGTAATCATTATTGTCTTAATCTTACTAAGATAATAGATGGTGTTTGCCCAATAGTTTTTTGGCAGTGGGATTATGATTATCCAAGAATAAAGGATGTTGAGGAGTGTAATGGTAGTTTTTTAAGTTGGATAGAGGAAGTAATGCTAGAATGGAATTTGGAAAATTATAATTATGATGGAACTTCTAAGTAGTCGAAGGAATACCTAATAATCTTTTCTGTTCATGCATTTATGCAAAAGGAATGAGTACACGGGGCTTTGACGAGTTAATCAGCGAGATCTCTGCGACTGAAATATCACGTATTAACGAAAGTGCGCTCCCGGCAGTAAATTAGTGGCGAGGTAAGCCTCCTGAAGCCGTTCATGCCGTTGTATTTCTAGATTGCATGCACATTAAAGTCCTCTAGAATAGAACTGTCAAATCAAGGGATATTTATAACATTTTGGCAATCGGTTTGGACGGTAGAAAAGGTTAGATCGGTCTCTATGGCCCAGAAAAATAGGCGCAAAGTTCTGTTTTTCTGGACGTACCGATCTTAAAAAGCATGACGTTTAAGATATTCTTTTCGCTTGATTTGATTTGTGCCATGTTCAAAAATAAAAATGTTCTATTAATTTAACACTGGATACAACAGCTATATTACAACTAGCAACAAGTCAAACTCAATAGGACTCTTCTCCTTTTCTTCCATTCGTGTAAACCAAATGTTGGAATAAATCATAGACTGGCGAAATAAGCGGTTCTGTCTGCGATTAGAACATGGGGACCAAATTCATCACTAATCATTTTGCACTCTCGTGTAAAGATCAAGGCATCATAAAGAAATTTTAGGAACGAATTTTTACGTCTACAGCCAAAGGTGTCGCTACTCCTAAAGTATTAGTTGCTCTAATGCGAAATGCTTTTGTACCCGTATTATGATCAATCGTAAAATTCAGACCTCCAGATGTATATACGTTATTATTTATTCGACCAGCTTCAAGCCATCTCGTAGGATTGGAGTGTGTAGAAGAAACGATATGTGTGGCCGCAGACGCTACGTTACCCCTGGTGTAAGCTATTGAAACTTCATAATAACCTGACGCACCTACTGCGATTGGTTTGGCTGAAGCGAATTCAATAAAATCGCCAACCTTGAAATCTGCAGGAAAAGTAACTGTAGTCTGGAAATAATCATTCGCATTTTGCGCTTTGGCACAATAGCTATATCCCAATAGGAGTAGGATAATTGAAAAAATAAACTTATTCATAAAATATACTTATTTTGGTTAAAAACTATTACTCATTTGGAACATCGGCAAGTACATAGCGATGAGGATCAATCCAACGACCAAGCCCAAGAAGATAATAATAAAAGGTTCCAACAAACTGGATAGCGTAGAGGTCTTGTATTCGACTTCTTCCGTCAGCTGGGTTGCTATCTTTTCAAAGAAAAAATCCAACCGGTTCACCTCTTCCCCAACACGGATCAATTGTACCGTTTTGGCTGGATAAAAAGGGTATTTGGAAAGTGCAGCATGCAGGGATTCGCCCTGTAAAATTTCCTTCTCGGCCCCCTCCAAAGAATGTGCTATGGGATAAAAATCGGTCATTTGCTGCACCAGCTGGATAGATTGCAACAGCGGCGTGTTGGTGCTGACCAATAGACGCATGGTATTCGCGAAACGCGCTAAATGCACCTTTCTGATAATATCGCCAAATAAGGGAAGCCTTAACATTATCTTGGATGACCACTTGCGCCACCACAGCTGCCTTTGGTTGAAACGGATAACTACAATAAGACCAATAAGGACTAATACACCCCACCAGAACGTACGGTCCATAAATTGGGAGACTTTTAAAATAAAGGCCGTAATGGCCGGTAGCTCGCCGCCGAAACGTTTGAAAATATCGGAAAACATCGGTACCACAAACTTGAGCATAAACAGTACTGCGCCCATCGATGTGCTTAAGACAATGATGGGATAGGTGAGTGCCGAAATAATTTTACGGCGCTGCCCAATCTTGCTTTTGTAGAAAGAGGCCAATTCTTTCATGACCTCGCCAAGTTTTCCGGTCTCTTCTCCAATCCGTAAACTGAAAAATTCGTAATTGCTGAATTTTCCGCTTTTACGGATGGCATCTGATAGGCTGTCGCCCACAAGGACATTGCTCTTGATTTCTTGGAACAATTTGTTGTCCTTGTTATTTTTCTGATCCAAAAGAACAAGATCAAATGCAGTCTTGAGGTCAACACCCGATAAGAGCAGGGTACTGAATTCGACATAGAACTCTTCTTTTTTCTTGTCGGGAAGCTGGCCGTTTCCAAAGCTGATGTCTTTGTTCAGAAAGGCCAAAATATCGCCAGATCCTTCTTTTTTCTTAGGGGAAGTAGGCTGTTCAGGCTTTTTCTTATATTTTGAGATATCAATTGAAGGCATAGACGAAATACATTAATTAGTGATCTCCGATTCAAGCTGTAAAAGTTGCTGAGCCGAATAGATCTTATGGTAATCAAATTGATGTTCTTTATTTTCAAACCGGATATTCAGGTTAATATGATCCGTCAGTTCTTCCGATGGAAGATGCTGTATCCTTGGCGTCATATCCAGGTTGACAGTTTGGATCAAAAAAGTATCTTTTTCTACGGTGTTTTGATTTCTCACAATGAATTTAGGTGCAAACTCATAACTGATATTTCCGGATTCATTTTCGCAGATCAGACTATTTTCGCTTGTTTTTAACCAAACCGATCTACCAATGTCCTGTTCCAGCAGATGTTTGAAGAGGCTGTAGGAGAAACGCTCCTGTCGTTGCTTTTGCTGCCGTAGGAAGAGCTGTTGAAAATATTGAAACATATAGAAAGCCATACCGATACTGATGGCTGAAATCAGCATGGCAATGGTGAGTTCCATGAGGGTAAAAGCCTTTAACTTTTGTTTTCTCATTGTTGACCTCCTTCGGCTGTTTTATTTTCAATATAGCGTATCAGGCTATCGATTACCTTTCCTTCCTCGGAGATTGCATAAACGGCCAAGCGCAGGCGGTCGGGATACCCTTCAGCTTCTTGGAGCTGGTAGCTCAATTTTATACTATCCTGCAAGCTTTCCCCCTCGGTGTCGCCATCAAATCCATTGGCTTCCAGTTGACGGCTCCAAAGCATCATCTGCTCCGTTGTGCTCTTTCGTGTTTCACTTCTGGAAGCTTTGGTCAGGTTGACAAAAATAAGCATGCCTATGCCGAAGACGATCAGGATAATCACCATGGATACAAGTGTTTCCACAAGGGTGGAGGCTTTGATCCGAAGAATGTTAACTCCCATAGCTATACCACTTTAAAGGTTTATTGACCTGTTTTTTTTGATCGGCGATCAATAAATAGGAGGTCAGGAAATGGGGGGGTAGCTTGCTGCGGTCAAATTTAATATTGACCAAAAAATTCTCGTACATAGATGAAGGACTTTTGTAGAGAAAGCGGTAACAGGCTGTGCAGCCTACTACTTCTAATCCTTTGCTGTAGTCTAAAAGACCATAGACAATAAGATCCCCCAGGATCTTGCAGTCTTTTCCGAGGCTTGCCGCCGATGGCATATCGGAGCGTTTGGGCTCGTATAAGAGAACAGTTCCTGCGATATTGCAATTGTTGCCTATTCTTAAGCTTGTGCTTTTGCCTTCTCCGCCGATTACTGCTGCGGTCGATGGATACTGTAGGGAAACATTATCTTCCAATATCAATGAGTCGGTGGCAAAGAACTGCGCAGCGCCTTTAAATCCTTTTTCGATCCGTATGCATGGCGCGATCACCAAAATATCTTGTAAAAAAGCTGTGGCGGGAATGACAATTGTGGTGTCCGATAGTAATTGAATATTACCCATCAGACTATCGCTCATCTGTCCCTGGCCTGCACGTAGATGGTAATGTAGTGTTCGCTGATGGAAAGGGTTTTTATTTGTGGTACCTATAGGCATGATTTCGCCCTTCAGACTGTCTTGTTTGAGCAAGGCTTGCAGCGCTGTCAGGCGCTTGGTGTTCAGTGCCTGCATTTGCCGGTCGCTGTCTTTACTCTTTCCTTCAACGATCTTCTCATTGCCTTTAAAATATTCCCCATCAACATAAGATGGCCTGACCCCAGATTTGGGGATGAATGCTGTTCCTTTAATAACCGTTTCACCACTTACAGAAACTGGCCGATCTTCATCTGTGATATAGAGTACTGTTGAGTCTGTGGGCGCCGTACCTAATAAAGCAGTCTTCATGAGGGAATCGCGTTGCATATGTGCGCGGACGACGGCAATATCATAAAGTCCCCATTCGTATCTCGATAGATAGACCGAATCTCCCTGCTGGGTGATATTGGTCAGTGCGGTATCCAGGGCGTAGAGAAAATTGGTGGAGGTAACCAGACTAAATCCGGCATCAATCTGCTGTCTCAGCTGTTCTTTACGATTAAAACGGGCATCTTGATCCCGAAAAAAGAAAGCAAGATAGATCAAACTCCCCAAAAGTACCGACACGATAAGGGAAATGACCAACACCAGATATAATGCTGCCGCCTTGAGCATAGTTTTAGGAATTAGGGTGTTACAGGTTCGGGCTGATTCTCTTTCTTTTTAAACCATTTATTGATCTGGTCACCGATCAGCTTTCCAGTCTTGCGGAAGATATTGTTATTTTGGAAAGCTTCTTTGGAAATTTCCTTGCCCAGATCAAAGTATTGGTAACTAATGACACCGCTTGTTTGGTTCTCTATGCTGCCATGCAATTTACCCTCTTAGGGTTAGCTGTTTTGTATAACGTAAGTATTGATGCCGGCGGTAACTATACCTTAGTCCATAGCTTGGCCGGTTCTGATCTGTATTATAATGTCAATGAGTTGTATGTAAAAGTAACAAAAGATGCTAATTGGAGTGCATCTGATGGTCGCGCCCGTACACAGGAAGTCTACACCAATATTCAGGGGCAGGAAGTCCTAAAAAGAACATTCAACAAAAATTCCAGTGGAAATATTGAGATATTATCGACATATTACGTTTATGATGATTTTGGTAATCTTTGCTACACCCTACCTCCGGGTGCTCTACCGGACAATGCTGTAAATATATCTGGTAATGTCATTACGCAGGACATACTGGATAAATTATGCTATCAATATAGGTACGATGCGAAGGGTAGACCGATAGCGATAAAGAAACCGGGGATTGATTGGCAATATAGTGTCTATAATTCCCTTAATCAGGTCGTAGCTATCCAGGATGGTAATGACCGTTTGCGTAAGGAATGGTTTGTTACCAAATACGATGGCTTAGGACGAGTCATTATTAAAGGTGTTTGGAATAATAATAACACGGCTATATCAAGAAATGATCTACAGACTCTTGTCGACCAGCAGGCAAAACTTTGGGAAGAAAAGACTACAACAGGAAACGGCTATACAACAGTTTCCTGGCCTCAAACGATAACGCGATATAATCTCATCAACTACTACGATGACTATACTATACCGGGGATTCCATCGGGATATGCTTACCAAAGTTATGCGGGTAATCCTGCAGGAAGTAGCAAGCAGACTTACGATAAATTGACCGCCACCAAAACATGGCTACCAAATGGGACAACTGAACTATGGTCCGTACTCTTTTATGATGAGAACGGGCGGGTCATCCAATCGCAATTGGGACATCATCTAGCAGGTAAAGACATTGTTGATACAGAATATCTTTTTACCGGTCAGGTAAGTAAGGTAGCGCGAACACATAGTAGTAGTGTGGGAAGTTTGGTTATAGCCAACCGTTATGAGTATGACCATCATGGTCGTGAAATCAATCTTTATTCAAAGATTGGTGCAGATGCCGAGGTGTTGCTTAGACAAACTGTCTACAATGAATTGGGACAGGTAATCGATGTAAGACTTCATCAAAAGTCCGGGACCACGAGTTTTCTGCAGAGTTTAGATTATAGATACAACGAAAGCGGTTCGCTGATCTCGATAAATGATCCTGATCTTTTGGTCACCTCTGTTTCAAACGACGGAGACAGCAATAGTGGTCCTGATCTGTTTGGTCTTAAGCTAAGTTATCACGATGATCCGGTTGCTCCGCAGTACAATGGAAACATTGCGGCTATGCGTTGGAAGACCAGCCAGGTCCCGACTGTTCAAACTGTTGCCCCACCAAAAATGGGCTATCAATACCGATATGATGTACTAGATCGCTTAACCTCTGCTATTTCGGAGAAAAACGGAGTGGTGGACAATTCACATAATGAGACTGTTACCTATGATAGGGATGGGAATATCATCACATTAAAACGGAATGCGTTTACAAGCGGTGCTGTCCAGGAGATCGATAATCTAGCTTATACTTACGACGGTTACCGCACTAAGAAGATCGACGATCTGAGTACAGCAGCGAATAAGACGCTCGGTTATGATGATAAGCAAAAGGTCGCTGAGGAGCACCTGTATGACCTAAATGGAAATATGATAACCGATCTGAACAAAGGAACTACGATCATCTATAATGAACGTAATTTGGTTCAGCAGATTACATTTGGTACAAACCACAAACTAGAATTTCTGTATGATCGTACAGGAAGGAAACTTCAATCCAAATACACAAAAGATGCTGCTGTATATACGATAGACTATATCGGAGGTATCCAATATGAGCAAGGACAGATTGCTTTTATTCAAACCGATGAAGGACGAGCACGTAAAACTGGAACGAGTTACAGCTATGAATATGATATCACCGATCATTTAGGAAATGCGCGCGTTACCTTTACAGCTGATCTGACAAATCCGAACCAGCCTGTTGCCAAGGTGATCCAGCAAAATAGCGATTACCCATATGGTCTAGCCATGTATGGCGACGCGGTCAATAATTTGCATCTTTCTTATGTATCTGGAGAAAAAAGTAAATATCTTTATTCAGGAAAAGAGCTTTATGACCAAGGTGGGTTAAATTGGTATGATCATGGTGCCCGAATGTACGACCCGGCCCTTGGGCGCTGGTCTGTTACAGATCCGGCAAGTCAATTTGTTAACCCATAT
>NZ_DKSP01000060.1:15793-18069 GCF_002472745.1 Sphingobacterium sp. UBA7253
CCATATTTGGCGATGGGAAATAATCCTGTCATAGGAGTTGATCCAAATGGGAAATTTTGGCATATTGTTATTGGCGCTGCTATTGGTGGTACTTTTAACTTGGTGGATAAAATAGTCCACGGACAAGTAACTGATTTTGGTTCAGGACTGAAAGCATTTGGTGTAGGAGCATTTGCAGGAGGATTGGGAGCAGCAACAGGCGGGGCGGCAATCGCCGGGATGTCGGTTACTTCGGTAAGTACAGCTTTTATTGGAGGGAGTATAGGAGCTGTATACAATGATATGGCTCTGGGCTTAGGGAATATGATAGCTTTTGGCGACCCTTACGATCCGTCTCCAGCTCGATTAGGTACTACGGCCCTGATAGGAGGTGTTACTGGAGGTTTATTTCAAGGGATTAGTAATAGCGCTGCGGGTCGTAATTTTTGGACTGGTAAATTTACTAATCTTAAGGGCTGGGTTCAGCCGATCGAACCTACACCTTATGGTGTTAAAAACGATAATGGTAAAATAGTCCCTTTTGACGACGGTGTTACACCGGCGGATCCTATTGCTGGTAATTATATAACCAATTCGAAAAACACGCCATATCCCAAAGTTGTGGTCGAAGGATATGGAGAAGTGCCATTTCCTGAAGGTCCATATACACCAAATAATTCAAGCGTATTAAGAGGTTCTTTTACAGCAAAATATAAAGCTGATTTTAAAGAATGGTGGATTAGTCAGGGAAGACCTTGGCCACAAGTTCCTGAAGGCAGTACGCTGAATATCCATCACATTAAACCGTTGGCTCAAGGAGGGACGAATGCATTTGATAATTTGGTTCCCTTAGTTCAACCAGAGCAACATCAGCCATTTACGAATTGGTGGAGAGGATTCAAACAATAATATAATATGGATATGAAAAAATATTTGGAACTGATTAACAAAGTAATTGATCCCTCTTTAAAAGGCGAAATACTTACCTATGAAAATTTGAAGTCTACATTCGAAATGAATATTGCAGCCTCGGATTTAGATATAGATAAATGTAGAGTAACTTTAGAAGCAGGACTACCCAACGATTATGAGTTTTTTTTGAGGAATTTTAATGGAGGGAAGCTATTTCTAGTAGATGATTTTGCAGGATTCAAACTATTGGGTACTGAGGAATTGATTAATCACAATAAGTTTCAACAGGAAAACTTTGGAGAAGATTGGGATAAACATGTAGTGTTATTTTGCGAAATTATAGGAGATGCTGAATACCTAGGTTTCAAAATAGATAAAGAAAAAGTCCAGATAGTATTTTGCATTATGGATACTCTGCCTTCTGAATGGCAAGCGATTGATGATACTTTTGACATATTGATACAGAAAATTATAGAAAGTAATGGAGCAAAGTATTGGATTTGAACAATGATTTTTCGATTGTCTGATATAGGAGCTATATAAAACAATATAGCTCCTGGCAAAGCGGGGATATAGTTGTTTTCTATCTTTATGATTCGTCTCCTCCTTAATTAAACTGATCATACCAGGGGTCATATTATCCATGTAGCTAAGTAATTTTTGCAGGGATAGGATGAATTAGATACTAGTCAGATTAAAGAGTATATAGGTTGAAAGGCCAGTTCTTCATCCAGCCAAAGAGCTTCCTTTAACGGTTAATAAGGGAGGCTTTTTGTTTTCTCTTTTATAAGCACGATCCAATACTTTGGCATGCTATTGTCTTAACGACAATAGCTACAATTTAGACACGCCTTGTTTTGCAATCCTCCATACTAAAAAAGATATGAGTGATATAAAACAACAACGAAGGTATCCAAAAAATCAGGTCAAGTCCTTTGAGAATTGACTATCTGAAATACTGCTGTGGAAATTACGTATAAAATCGCATAAAAATAGCTATCCAAAAAGGTTGGATAGCCCGTTGATGTGCTGTCGGTTTAGAGGTATACGGGCCAATAATCGCTCGAAGTTCCCACATTTTCCAAGTCGTCTTGCAGGCTTGTCGTAAGGAAGCTAGTCTGGTAATATTGATATCAAAGAACTTTACTCCTCGGTTTTAAAGTCAATATATCCACGTTGAATCAAATCAACGTATTTTTCAGCATCAGCAATGCGATTGAACTTCGCAACGAGTTTGTCATCACCTAATCCTAGGTGAACAATTTGATACTCCAACTCGCCCTCAGATGCGTTGGAATCACAAATAAAGACCTCAATACCTTTCAATTCTTCATCTTTAATCTCGCTGAGTTGTTTATCGAAATAAGATAGATTAGCAGGCGGAT
>NZ_DKSP01000060.1:18176-67566 GCF_002472745.1 Sphingobacterium sp. UBA7253
CAGGCGGATTATTTTTCTTGTATTCTTCTGCAAACGTTTTAATCTTCTCAATTAAAACGGGATTAATAGTTTTTGTTGACTTTTTACCTTTTGTATTATCTTTTCCAGCATCGCTTTCCGGTTTGGCCCCATCTTTTTTGACTTCTTTATCCACCTCAACTTCAAATGGAATTTTCTCGACTTTCATCAAGCGTTTTAGTTCTTGGTCCAATGCCTTGGCAAGACCAGTGCTGCGTCGGCTTTGATCGCGTACTTTTAACAAAGCATTGTCTTTTTCAAACAGTTCTCCCAATTGATTTAAGTTCTCTTCGCTAGGTTGAGAGGTATTACTCCGCCATGAGCTTATTGTTTTAACATGGGCTCCTGTCCAAACGGATAGCAAAAAATTTGAGATTTTTAATGATTTTAATTCTTCTGATATTCTATTTATCCTGATTACTTCATCTAATTTTTTTCGTCCCATAATTTATTTTTAAAAAAAGTAGTACATAGTGTTACTTTTTAAGTATATTTGTACTGTAAGTATTTTGATAGCGAAATGTTGAGCAGTTACAAACTGCCCATAAAACGAAATCACTCAAGATAGAAAACCGCAATTTTCCGCTTGAGCTGATCTTGGATTCGCTTTCTATTGGATTTAATGTATATTTGTGCATATTCCAATAGGGCGATTCCTTGTTAGTCTCAGCGGAACTTCAACTTTGGTTGAAGCGGTCTTTGCGGTACCACTATCTGAGCATTGGAATTCGCTCTATTGGTTTATAAAGTCCAATTGTGCATCAATCTAATCAGAGTGATTTTCGTTTTCATAAACTGATAAATTATGAGAACAAAAATTACAACCATTAAATGTCTGTGCCGCAAGACCAAATGTCTCGAGGTGCGAAGATTCCTTTCATTTCACTACCAGAACGTTATTTCACCACCAGAATAAGTAACCGTATTTTTCAAAAAAACAAAGGGAGCGATACCGGTCAAACGATATCGTATTGAACAAATGTGAATGTTCGTATTGCTAGAAGGTTAAGCTTTCCTCGGTTTTCTCGTTTCGGGATGTCTTTAATCCCATTGTTTAGATTTTTTTATACTGTTAATTACTGATTCGAAACCTAAAATTAGCAAATAAAAAGAATCTTTTCAAGCGGCGATGAATGACAATCTTTTATTGTCGCGCAATAAAGCCGCGACGAGTTTTTTCCTTATTCCGACAGGAAGCACCCTAATTATCCACTAATCAATGCCTTGTAACCGTTTTTAGGTGCTTTTCGGATCAATTAGTTTTTAATGTTACACGGCGATGGCTGGTATGCCTTTGCAATAGGACCTTTTTTTGATGCAATTTTTTTGCAAAGGGGAATGTTGCGTTCTGTTCAGAAATCAGAATATTGCTTCCGCCATATTTACGAACCTCAATTATGAGCAAAAAATCAGTTAATCCGCTAGCACTAGAGTTAGCATTTTATGAAATATATGATCATGGATATGATCCAATACGGACGATAAGAAAATTCTGGTCCAGTCATTCAATACATGAATGCCACGAAAATATTGAAGCAGTATTTGACTTTATAAAGAATAATAAAGTAGGCGTTGCTAATCTAACTAAAAAAAAGGAGTTTTTCTTTAATCTATTGCGCTTATTGATCGCCTATTTTCTTGTGCATTATCGCAAGATCAAACTGGATGGTGTTCAGTTCTCCTTTGTAGAATCGCTCGAAACGATAGAGTCGGAATTGAATACTAAAAAGAAAATTCATGATTTCTTTAATCGAATAACTGACCAATCTTAACCATAAGCAGATGACAAACAAATCAAATCTTGTGTCTGCCTTATCGGATAGGGGCGCACGCCATACAATGATAAAAATAGCCCTACCATTGGTATTGCTATTCGTTTCTATGTTTAGTTTATCAGCTCAGACGCCCCGCAAGGACAGCGGGGCTAACGGGCCAATGGACTTAGTCCTACAAGGGACCGTCACATCCGATGCGGATGGCAAACCACTGCAAGGGGTATCGGTACACATCGAAGCGGAAAATAGTCGCGTTTCGTCTAAAAAGAATGGCACCTTTAGCCTGCCCGTACTGTACCGAAAGGGTAAAGTGAAGTTTACCTATGTAGGGTATAAGGCTTTAGAAACGGAATATGTCGCTGGGGTATTGTTGAACATTAAAATGTTACCACTGGCAAATCAACTGGACGAGGTGGAAGTGGTCTCTACAGGCTACCAAAAGATTCCCAAAGAACGGGCGACAGGGAGTTTTGTGCAGATTGATAACGCAATACTAAATCGGACTGTTAGCACCAATATACTAGATCGATTGGATGGGATCACAAATGGTCTTGTATTCAACAAAAATCCGGAAAGTAGTTCGCCCATAACAATACGGGGCAATAGTACCATCTATGGTAATCAGGTCCCTTTGATCGTCCTGGACAATTTTCCGTATGAAGGTTCCTTGGAAAGTATCAATCCGAATGATATTGAGACAATCACCGTGCTTAAAGATGCAGCGGCTGCTTCTATTTGGGGAGTGCGTGCGGGCAATGGAGTGATTGTTATCAATACTAAAAAAGGAGCCAGTCAAAAAACGCAGGTAAATCTCGTTTCCAATCTGACTCTATCACAAAAACCGGATCTCTTTTATAGGCCACAGCTATCGTCTTCTGATTATATTGCACTGGAAACTTCTTTATTTGATAAGGGGTATTTCTGGAATGTCACTGATGGTTACTCGTCCATATCGCCTATAGTCGCCATGTTGCAACAGCGAAAAGAGGGGCTGATCTCGGCAGCAGATTCGGCTTCATTGGTCGACCGGCTGAGCGGTTATGACGGCCGGCAGGATATTGCAGATCACGTATATCGATCGGCAGTAAATCAGCAGTATGCGGTTTCCGTACGTGGAGGGGGAACTGCATATCGTTATTATCTTTCGGGTGGATATGACGGGAATATGGGGAGCATAGTCAACCAATTGGACCAGCGCTATTCATTGACGGCCAAAAATTCATTTGACCTGTGGAAAGACCGTCTGGTTATTTCTTCAGATATTTTCTTTACAGAGAGTAACAACAGGGCTATTAATTCGCCTTATCTCACGCCACGATACCCTTACGAGCGTATGTATGATGAGAGCGGCAGTCCATTGGCTACAGTGAAAGACTTGCGTGCCAGTTTTGTGGATGGAATCGATAGGGACAAGCTGTTGGATTGGTCATACTATCCGGCCAATGAATTGGACGCCGACCGTGTGATCAGCGGAATTGACTATCGGTTAAACCATCGGCTTGAGGTAAAAATTATGACAGGCTTAAAATTCTCTGCGGATTACCTGTTTCAAAAAGGAACACAAAATAATACACGCCACTATCTATCAGAATCGTATTATACACGTCATCTGATCAATTCATTTACCCAGATCGATAAAAGTACAGGACAGGTAATCCGCCCCATTCCCTTGGGTGATATCTTAGATGAAGACAACAGTGCCTTTACCAATAAAGCGGGGCGGGTGCAGTTAAATTTTGATAGAAAGTTTGGTCAACATGATATCCATGCGCTGGCAGGTTATGAAATCAGGAACTATAATACGGTATCATCGAGCGATAGACGATATGGATATGATCCTGAAACCGGTATATCGGGCAACAATGCCATGGATTTTGCTACAGAATTTCCGCAGTCTTATGGTTACGGAAGTAGCCGTATTGCAGCGCGCGTAAGTAATCGGGGAGCTATAGACCGCAACCGTTCTGTTTATTTTAATGGCTCCTATAGTTATGACAGCCGCTATACGCTTTCGGTCAGTGCCAGACGGGATGAGTCCAATCTGTTTGGGGTCAAAACAAACCAGAAAGGAGTACCGCTCTGGTCTATTGGTGGCCTATGGCAGCTCTCGAATGAAAACTTTTATCATTTTGACCCAATTCCCATACTCCGTCTAAGGGCTTCCTATGGTTACAATGGTAATCTGGACAAATCCGTATCGGCTTACCTCACGACATTGGCGGGAACGGGTATCAACAGCTTTGGTAACCGATATTTGAAAATCTCAAATCCACCTAATCCTTCCTTGCGCTGGGAAAAAGTGGGGATCTGGAATATGGCACTTGATTTTGAGACTGCAGCAAAACGTTTGACAGGTTCTATCGAATATTACCGCAAAGGAAGTACGGATCTGATCGCCAACAGCCCTTTGGCTCCGCAGACCGGTGTGGTCTCCATCAAGGGAAATGCAGCTGATATGGTGACCAGGGGCTGGGATATAACAGTCAATAGCCGTAACCTGATCGGAGAATTAAAATGGGAAACTATGACGTTGCTGAGCTGGGTGAAAGATCGGATCACAAATTATAAGGCAAAGCAAAGTAACAACTTCGATATTGTGACCGGCAATTACATCAATCCATTGGAAGGCCATCCGCTGTATGCGCTGTTCAGTTTTCCTTACCTCGGACTGGATGGAACTGGAAACCCGGTTGGCCAACTGGATGGAGTGGAAAGCCAAAATTATAGCGCGATGATAAGTAGTTCAAATACCGACAACCTGATCTCTTCAGGTGTAGCTACACCGACATTTTTCGGAAGCCTGATGAATACTTTTCATTATAAAGACTTTGACTTTAGCTTCAATATCGTTTTTAAAGCTGGTCATAAGTATAGACGGGAGTCGCTAAATTATTCGGAATTGTTGACCAATTATAGGCAACCTGATTATGGTAAGCGTTGGCGGCAGCCCGGTGATGAGCTGTGGACGAATGTACCTGCTATGACGTACCCCTTCGACAGCAATCGGGAGAGTCTTTACAGGTATGGAGCAGCATTGATCGAAAATGCCAGTGCTGTTCGCCTGAAAGACATACGTTTGGCTTATCGCAGGTCTATCAACAGGATTGGAATCCGTGAACTCCAGATTTTTGTCTATGGAAATAATATTGGATTGCTCTGGAAAGCCAATAAGCAGGGGCAGGATCCTGATTCTCCTTTAATGCCTATGCCCCGTGCTTATAGTGTTGGATTAAATGCAAACTTCTAAGGAAATGATGATGAATATAAATAAAAACATTACTTCAAGATTCTCTTTTCTATTGTTATTTATGTCGTTATATCTTACTTCATGTAAGGATAGCTTTCTTGATGTGAAGCCCTCGACAGATATTGTATCGCCCAAAACATTGGACGATTTTCAGCAAATGCTGGATTATCCTCGGATAAATCAGACATCAGCACTCCCGTTCCTGGCCTCGGACGAGTGTAATATACCGGAGGAAAAAGACTGGTTGGCTCAATCAAATTTGGAACGAAATGTTTATATCTGGTCCGACGATCAGTATGGTGGACAGACGAGTATAGAAGATTTTAATTACCCTTATGAGGGCATATTTTATGCAAACTCGATTATCACAGGGATGGAAAATCTCCAAAATACCGCTGCAGATAGAAAAAAATATAACCATATTTTAGGGCAGGCTTATTTTGCACGGGCTTTTTCATGTTTTGATCTGGTCAAAAACTTTGCAGCACCCTATGATGCAGTTTCTTCACAACAGGAACTTGGGATCGCGCTAAAACGAACTCCTAATGTTGATGAAGTAGTACAACGTTCTTCTGTTCAAGAAAATTATGATCAGATCTTGTTCGATTTAAACCGTGCCATTTCATTATTGGATTTACCCATTACAGCTGATAGAAACCGGGCAAACAAGCCATCAGCTTACGCTTTGGCTGCCCGCATCTATCTGAGTATGCGGAATTATGAGTTGGCCGAAAAATATGCCGATAGCTGTCTTGCCTTGTACGATAAGCTGATCGATTATAATACAATTAGCTTAACCGTAGCGGCACCTTTTACGCTAGACAATGAAGAGTCAATGCTGTATTCAACCGTTGGGCGCAATTATTCATTGGTATTGTATGCTAGTACACAAAATATGAGTATTGATACTGAACTGTATAATTTATACGCTGATAATGACCTTCGAAAATCTATTTTCTTTTCTAAAAATGCTACAAACGGACTCATCAAGACAAAACGGGGATATAGTGGCTCTTCCCGTTTCCCTTATTCTGGATTGGCTACGGATGAAGTATATCTGATTAAAGGGGAATGCGCCGCCAGAAGAAATGATCTACGGACATGTAAGGATTATTTATTTAAGCTGCTTTCTAAAAGATATAAAACTGGGACGTTCACAATGGGAACTTTTTTAACAAAGGATGAAGCCCTAAAGAAAGTCTTGATAGAAAGACGGAAAGAATTAGTATGGCGAGCAGGATTACGATGGGACGATATCCGGCGGCTCAATAAAGAGGGTGCCAACATATCCCTTAGCAGGAAGCTGGGAAATGAAATTTACGTACTCGAGGCAGGTTCTCCGCGATTTGCATTTCCAATACCAACCAATGAATCTATTTTCTATACAAATAATAAGTAATCATGAGAAAAATCTTTTTTGAAATAATAATATGTTTTATCGGCTGTCTATCCGGGATGGTGCCGACAGTAAAAGCGCAGTCCGATATCACCATTGCAGGGCGCTTTTCAAAAGAATTACCAAAGGGGACCAAGTTAAATGTGATTGTGCTCGATGAATATGCATTGCCAAATTGGTTTGCATTTTCGACATCTTACAAAAGCGAAATCAGTGCGGATGGTCGTTTTCAACTTAGCTTTCAGCCTAAGAGTTCTAAACTTTTTGTAAGCTTTAAACTTGAGGGTCCTAAACAGGAATACAACTATCTGAATGCACTGGATAATAATTTTACACTTTATCTAATGGAGGCCGGAGATAGCTTACATATGGATATATCGGATGATAATATTATTTTTTCTGGACGAGGTGAGGACAGGATGAACTGCCAGCAGGCTATATATGCTAACCAGATATTTCCGAGAAATTCTATTTTACCATTGCTTCGTCAGAAAGAACGCAAAAATAGCGGTGATTACGTAAAATCTTTAATTGGATTGATTGATAAAAATCTGCAAACAAAGCTGGCTATCCTTGACCTTTATAAAAATGATTTGACCGACTCGGTATACCAAATCATAAAATACAATACGATCGGAGGTGCTTATCTGATACTGTGCTCGCAGTTATGGTTGGATAAGGGAAAAGGAGGATTTGACTTTTCGCAATTTAAACAAGGATTTCTAAACTGGCTATCTCAAATCCCTAGAGATGATAATGATCTGGCTGCATTTGCGCCACTTTATATCAAATATCTTTTCGAAAGAGAGCAAAGCCGTGCCGCTTATACAAAATATCCTGATAAAATAGCCCAGGATTTTGAATTTAGGGATATACTTCAAACGATTACTAGTATAGCTGCAAACAAACAACGGGATGCATTATTGACTGCAACCACAATAAATCTCGCTGATCGGAAAGCCGGCGTACAAGATACGGCGGCAAGTATTTTTAAAATGCTAAAGGATCCTACTATAAAGAATCTATTTGAAAGGTGGCAGTCAAAAACGGGAAATAATGTGCCTGCATATGCTTTTAGCCTGCCCGATACATTAGGGCAAATACATCGGCTAAAGGATTTTAAAGGTAAAATGGTCTTAATTGATCTTTGGTTTAACGGATGTTTTGGTTGTAAGTATATGAACAAAGAAATGCGCAAAATTATAGACCATTTTAAACCAAAAAAAATAAAGGATATTGTTTTTATAAGCCTCAGCGTTGATAAAACCAGAAAGGGCTGGATAAATGGATTGAAGACCAAAGAATACAGCCAGCCCGAGCAATTGAAACTCTCTACCTATGGGACATCTTGGTATGATAATCCATTCTATAAACATTACAATTTTAAAGGCGCGCCGCAGCTCCTGCTTATTGACAAAAAAGGGAATATTATTTCATCGGGGCCTCCAGATCCGAGGTTAGACGGAGGGAAGGCATTAATTGAGTTAATGGAAAAGAATCTTTAATGCAACAGGCCGGCAAATAATTGCCGGCCTGCTGTCTTCGATCCAAAATACTATTGGTAAAAGGCCTTATTTGAATCTGGGTGTGGTTGTACACCATTTGTCGGAGTCGCTTGACTGTAGTCTAATGTCGAAGGCAATGAAGCATTCTCAGATTGAACGACACAGTCATTTGGACTTGGTTCCTGACAATTCTCAATAGGATTTGGCGGAGTAGTTACTTCGATGTACTTGCCAGTTGCCTGGTCATTGACCCAGTAACGCATCGTTGCCTTTCCTGTTGTTGTTGCATGAAGCATTGCCGTTTGATCGGCTGCTTTTTTTGCTGCATTTTGCGCTTGGGCATATTGCGCCATTCCAGCTCCTGCCGCAAGTGTGGCTACTCCAAGTAGCACTTTCCCATAATTTCTAATTGTTCCCATGGGGTTAATTTTTAAATGTTTACAATTTTGTTCTTTTGAGGGCATAGAGTCCCGCGATCAGCCAGATGATATTAAAGACGATATGCGTTTTCCAGCCCATTGATTCGATGACACCACCGCAATGACAAAGCTTTTTCTCCACAAACTGAACCATCAGACTGAGGTATATGGTAAATACAGCCATTAATAGGGTCGAAGTCCACAGTGCAAAGTGCTTGATTTGAGACCCAGGCACTATAAGCAGAATAGCCAGCATAATCTCCAGCGAAGGGATGCCATAGCCGATTAGTTTCGCATACTGACCCAGATGGGGGATCTTGCCATTGCCCCTGATAAAGGCGGCTATGTTATTGAACTTGACCCAGCCCGTATACATGTATAGAAAGGCATAGCCATAAATGATCAGGTCAGGTAGGCGATGATAAACCCAGCGCGCACCCGAGCGGATTGAACTACCGCGTTTTGTGGAGCTTGCAGGCTGACCCTGTTGATACACTGTGCTATTGAACCGCTTTTCCATAAGCTTGTTTTGTTTGATTGTGATGTTTTTCTGTTTGCTGAGGAACCACCTGCTTGTAGCCGATGGGTTTCCGGGTTAGTCTTTTTCCTTACCGCCCTGCGGGAAAACTTTCAATCGATAGCTGTTCCAATTTTTGATCCGTTCCATTTTTTTCTTCTTTCGTTTAATTCAAAGGTAGGACGGGATTTTTGGCCAAAGTCTGTCACAGCTTGACAGTAAATTCAGTTTTTCGATCTCCTTTTCAGGTATAATCTTTTGGCCCGGTGGACCGAACTCTCTGAAATAAGCAAAAGATCAGACTGCTCCCTGATATTCAGGGCGCTATACAGATGGGGTAGATAGTCCGCAAAATAAAAATAACGTTCTGTCACATTAGGGATCGAGCCCATCACACGAAGATGGTCGAGCTGATGTTTCTGTTTGTTGATCAATAAGTTGACCAGGGTATCGATAGCGGTTTCAGTTTGCCGGTAGGGGACGACTGCTTTGTAGGGGATTTTCAGCACCAGGCCAGATCGCAGACAGCTGATGTCGCCCAATGCCGGGCTTTTGCTGTAAAAATGGATGGTTGTGAAAATTCCCATATGTGGCAAGGCGACGTTCATGATATTATACCGATTTCGATGAGGACAATAACGCTGTTTGACAAGCAGACCTGCCAGAACAATATAAATGGCCGATTGCCGATCTTCGGCAGCGACCAAGGTTTCGCCTTTTACCATAGGTCGAACCTGCCCATTTTTTAACAGCCAATTTTTATGAAAATCACCAAGTTCAGGATGGAACTTCTTCCAATAGCCTTGAAATTTCAACAGCATTTCTTTCGCAGAATAGTAAGTGCCCATCAATCAAATCTTTGGTATAAAAATGCTATTTCACGTAATTTATGTACAGCCTTGCTATTAATATCAGCATATAGACTGATTTCGTTGTCGCTAAGAAAGTCGACGTAGGGACCATACTCCTCCAAAAAAAGATGAATTCGATCTTCCGAACTGGAGTGGGTCTTTAAAAATTCGGAAAGATAGTGTTTTGAACGGTAGCGCAGTTCATGCTCTTCGAGCCACAACTTCAACTTCTTTGGATGATTGAGAATATAATGCAAATAGGACGGTTCTAACGACAGCAGCCAGCTTGGCATCAGGGCCCTGGTTCTAAAATGGTATGCCGACTGATTGTAAAGCCATATCGTATCGGGCATCAGGAGCTGAACAAGAGAACTGGGCTCTCGCTTGCGTGACGAACGGTCGTATTCTTTAAGAAGTCCATGGATCAATATAAACAACTGTGGCTCGGGCTGTTCTATACGCTGTCCGGGAGAGAGGTAATGTATCTGGAGCACATTAGCAAGTTTCTCCTCATCGTGGAGCCTAGTAATCCCTGTATCCTTTAGGAGATAAATAAAATGGGATAACAAATGTTGTTTAATAACGGACAGATCATTCATATTAGGATTATACATTGGCTCAGTTATGTAAGTATAAAGTACTCATTACTAAATTACAGAATGACCTGTTTCGTTAAAAGGTATTTGTTTTTCCTGTGATTAATTGATTTGGTATGAAAAATACCAGCGAGCGATGATTATCGCTTTCCTTGGAGGAATGTTTACCAAATAGCCGAAAACTATATTAAAAATAGGATTTCTTTAGGGTTTAACTTTGTTCTTTTGGTTTATAAACTTATTTTAGTGTTATACTAACCTGAAGTGTTTTAAATCATGAATTATGCAACTGGACGTTAATATTCAACGAATACTGTTTAATCTTATCGAAGAAAGAACCGAAAATCCTAATGAGCTGATCAAGGAATTAGAGCAGCTGCTCTGCATTGAAAATAGGTCCTTAAGAAATCGGCAACGTGGGGACACCTACCTTACGCTGCCGGAGTTTTATCGTCTTGCACGGCATTATAAGATCTCATTGGACGATATCGCAATACGGTTGGAAAACCATTTAAGTGACCATACAGGCCTGGAGGTAAAACTAACTGATGTGTCTTATCTGCCTCTGTTGAGCGGAGAGTTTATGGAACTCAAGCATTACATCGAAAATTTGAGGTATGAATTTGAAAAACTCCAAAATCAAGGTGATCATGCATGGTTGAAAATGACATGTACGGAAGTGCCGCTAGTACATCTGATGGCGTTTGAGGAACTCGCCTATTTTAAAATCTACACCTATTATTATCATATTGTGAAACTAGATATCACATTTGAGGAATTTTTGAAGAAAATACAACCTCTAAATCTGAGCGAACATTTTAAAGCGATTTCTGCGGCCTATGGTAGTATCTCCAGCGAAGAAATTTGGGATGGATTTACCTTTGAAAAACTATTACGATTACTAGCTGAAAGTGTTTTCTTTGGCAAGTTTGAAAAACAGAAAACCTTGGATCTTTTGCTCGGCCAGATCGACAGCCTTGTCGATTATATCAAAACAATGGTTGCCAAAGGTGAAAAAATGCACGGGGGGACTGTAGAATTGTATTATTTCGAGTCTGTGATGCGGGAAAGCTTTGTGCTTACTGGTTCAGATGACATTCCAGCTGAAGCCATGTTGAAAATATTTATGATTCAATCGGTCGGTATCAAAGATCCTGATTTCTCAACGTATCTTGATCTTACTTTTCAGGCCTTACGAGGAAGGTCTAATCCGGCCAATAAATGCTCAGAACTGGTAAAAACCAAGTTGATGAAAAAGCTGTCCAAGCAGGTTGAGGACTACAGAGCGAAGGTCATGAAGATGTAAAGGAACAACCGCAGTGGTATATAGGCTGGTCGGATTGGAAAAGCTGATAAAACCATGTAACTAAATTATAAATCCGAGCAATTTTTGACTAGATCGATAAGATATGGGAGGCGATTGCTCCAAAAATCCAAAATGATGAGTGAAAAATTACCTTGTGTTAATTGCTTTGCTTTGTCGGCGAAACCCGAGAAATGCCAGACGCCCTGTCTGCTGAATGCCTGCCGGCTGATTGTTGACCAGATTGTTCAGTCCGTGGAACAGGTGACCGCATTGATCCAGCGTAAATTGCCCGATCCTCCAATACAGCTTGTACATAGCAAAGAAGTCTGCAGCTATGTCGGCATCGTTGCAAAAACACTCTACCGCTGCGAGAAACAAGGGATGATCCTTGCTTATAAAAAGGATCATACGGGCAAGTATTTTTTACACGCTGATATGGTGCTATTTAAGAAAAAATACCATAATCTATCCGATTTTTAATCTTTCATTTTCTTTCTTCTTTCGTTTTTCTATTTTTCTTTTGTTTCATTTTATAGCAAGGGCCCTACTTGCTGTATTTGTCCATCTCTCTTTACCATCCTGTGTTCCTACTGGTTTTCTCCTCTTCATGCCTGCTTCGTCCCTTGTTCGGCATTCGTTCGGCCTGTTTTCGGAATGGCAATACAATTTCCCTACGGATGCCCTACGTTTTTCCTACCGATTAGAAGGCGGAGAGTAGGTAAAGTGTGGGCGGGTTGTAGGCAAAAGCCGAAAGAGAGGCGAACCAGTTGCAGATCAAAATCGAAGGCGACAAGAGTAAGCCTTGGCTTTTTCTGATTACAGAGGATTATCTTCTATGGACAGCAAATGGACATTTATCTGAGCTGTTCAGACAGATCCACATAGGGGGGCGGACAGTGATCGGACTAGTCTTTTTCAGCCCTTGAAAATGCGTTTTTTCTGTTTTATGTTTGTTGATGTAAAGCAAGATATACCGGTATCAGTCAAGTTTTTACATGTTTTTTAACTTTTAAAATTTACAACATGGGAACAATTAGAAAAGGCGTCAATGGTGGATTCAGCGGTAAAGCTGGATCGGTAATAGGCGCACATTGGAAGAGTATCGATTATATCAGAGGGCTTTCCAAAAAGAGCAACAAACCGGCTAGTGAAGCACAGCTGATCCAACAAGCACGCTTCTACACGATTGCCAAATTTATTATGCCGATAGCACCATTTGTAGAGGTCGGTTTTTCGCAGGTCAATAGTGAACGGATGACGGGGGTAAATGCAGCAATACAGGCAAATATGAAAGCTGCTATTGCTGGTACTTATCCAAATTTCGCATTGGATTACGCTAAGATAAAGATTTCTTCAGGAAGTCTGCAGCCTGGCGGTAACGTTTATGCATCGGTTAATTCCGGGATACTCACAATGGGCTGGTCGGACCAGGCAATACAGATGCAGAAAGGGAGCTTGGACGATGTCGTGCATATTCTGCTGTATCTGCCTTCGCTGGATGAGTTTTTGACCGCTCCGAAACCTCCTGTGCGTGGGGACGCTACGATCGATATTGAGCTGCCCGATTACTTTTTGGGTGAAAAGGGGCATCTCTGGCTGTTTTTTACAGATCGAAAAAACGAGAGGATCAGTCGTACAACCTATTTGGGGGAGTATGATCTTATCTAGTGATTAAATGATGTGGCCGGTGTGGGGGACCGGCCATATTATGTGGATTATGTAATGAATTTTTCTAAGGAATGAAAATTAAAACAATGTAAAATGAAATTATTATCAAAACAAAAGGAAAGGAAAGTGCTTGTTGTCAATGGAACAGAAACAGTTCGTATGAAGTTTGCCCGCGCGCGGAAATTTATCAATCCTGTAAACGATATCATACAGATGGGGTATACTGCACGAAAGCGTAATTTGAGAAAGACTGCAATTGGTCGGGCTATGTCAGGTTTACTGCAAAATGCCATGATAGGTACTTACCCAGATATTGTAGTGGATCCCGCAAAAGCACAGTTGAGTGCGGGTGTTAAACTGTCGCTGGGGGTAGATTCTGTCGACCGCCAACAAAAGCAAATTACCATTGTCTGGAACAGTGCTACAAATGTTTTATATCAAGATAGGGCGGACGACGCCATCATTCTCTGTGCCTATGCGGTCGAGGAGGAACTCGCTGCCATCAATAATGAAGTAGCGTTACGACAAGATGGTACATTGACCATGCAGTTACCGGATGGCATGGAAAAGCTGCCGATCCATCTTTATCTCATCGTACATGACCGAGAAAAAGCGAATTTCTCAAATAGTCAATACTTGGGGCTGTTTATATAGTCCATGATCTAAAAGTTTACTTATAAATCAAATTTTAACAAATGAAATTAGTACAAATACAAAAGCGCTGGTTTATCGAGGATATAACCTGGGCATTCACAAAAAAGCAGGAGATGGGTATCCTATCGGCCTGTCTCCTGATCTGTTTCATAGGCACTGGCCTTTTATTGCAGGCCATAGATGCCACTGCCGGTATCTTGGACATCGGCATCCTTTCCGTATTGTTCTTTGCAGTCTTAGCAGCATTTCTGCTCATCTATTGCTGTTTCTGGCTGCAGGAGTTTTTATGGAAACCTTTTAAATATTTTCGAGAGGACTTTAATTATTACTTTAATCAATTGACATCATGGCAACAGTGCATTATCTATTTTTCGGTATTTTTTCTATGGCTCTCCTTTTTGCTGGCCGTTTTAGCGATTATACTTTAATCAGGCGGGAATTCACAAAAGATCGCTATGAATTAGGCTCTGTCTATGACAAGCCTGCAAAGTTTACTGCGCAGCAGAAAGTTCGGTCGGCTATTGTTGACATTGCAGTCGCTGAGATCGGCGTCAGTGAAATGACAGGCAATAATGATGGCAGGCGTGTGGAAGAATACCTGGCCTATACAGGGTTAGGTAAAGGCTACGCCTGGTGTGCGGCCTTTGTATCTTGGAGTTTTAGTCGGGCGGGATTATCATTTCCGCGCAATGCCTGGAGCCCCGCTCTATTTCCAATGTCCCGACGCTATACCAAGCTGCAGATACGAAGAGGAGAAGTGCGGCCAGCAGATTTATTTGCCCTATATAACCAAAAGCTCGGACGAATCGATCACGTAGGAATCGTGCGAAACAGTGACGATAAATACATTCTGACGGTCGAAGGGAATGTCGAAAATAGGGTGCTTTCCAAACGGCGGGCATTGGTGACCATTTATGCGTTTGCTAACTGGTTGGACTGAAAGGAGGGAAGATGTTAAAACTATTGAATTATCTATCGAGTTTATTGGCAGGCATATGTATACTAGGCTCCTGCACTATTTTTAAGCATCGGACGGAAGAAAATCAGTATACATCGGCTAAACATCATAAGGAGAAGGAGGTAGATTTTAGTTACCGTAAAAATGATAGTCTTTCGCGGCTCTGGTATTTCTGGACAGACAGCGCTTTTCGCTTTCATCCGGATAGTGGTTTCATGGCCAGGTCGGGCGGACTGATCGCCAAGGAGTCAATGATAACTACTTTAGGGGAAAATAGATCGGCTCATACGGTCCGTAATGATGATATAGTATCTGGTTCCGAAAGAAAAACAAAGATGACACGGCTCGCACCGTTAGTATGGGTATTAGCAATTGCTTTCGTTCTGGTCTTGGTAATACTTTTTATATGCCGTAGGAAAATAAGAACTTTTTGAGGCTTCATTCAGATACTGCTCACCGCTACGTTGGGCAGCTTCGCAACGAGAAGATGGTCCAAAAGAAGATAATAGCTATAAAAGCACCTTCGGGTGCTTTTTAAGTAAATTTTCAAAAAATTATGGCGCTTGCATAACAACCATTGAGCCTTAGCGCAGGCTTTGCGCATTTAGCCTGCCGTTAATTGCATTAATCTTAATATTTTAATTTACCTTTGTGCTGAAATCTAATGTATTTAAAATATTGGCATGCTGCCAACAAGATGAAAAGCATGTCGCAAACAAGATTAAATGAATTACAACGAAATTAAAACAACCATCGATATGGGTAATGGCACCCAGATCGAATTGTCTACAGGTAAATTGGCAAAACAGGCTGATGGGGCTGTAGTATTAAAACAAGGTGATACGATGTTGCTTGCAACAGTTGTTTCAGCTAAAGAAGCGAAATCTGGCGTTGATTTTTTACCCCTTTCTGTAGATTATCAAGAAAAATATGCGGCAACTGGCCGTATTCCAGGTGGTTTCTTACGTCGTGAGGCTAGATTGTCAGATTATGAGGTATTGATCTCACGTTTGGTAGATCGTGCATTACGTCCTTTGTTCCCTGAAAATTATCACGCAGATACACAAGTTGCAATCAGCTTGATTTCGGCAGATAAAGATATTATGCCTGATGCTTTAGCGGGCTTGGCTGCTTCTGCAGCTATTGCTGTTTCTGATATTCCTTTCAATGGACCAATTTCTGAAGTTCGTGTTGCGAAAATTGACGGTCAGTTGGTCATCAACCCAAAATTGTCTGAGCTTGAAAATGCAACCTTAGAGTTTATTGTTGCTGGTTCTGCACAAGATATCGGTATGGTTGAAGGTGAAGCGAAAGAGATTTCTGAAGCTGAAATGGTAGAAGCAATTGCTTTTGCTCATGAAGCTATCAAAAAACAAGTTGCTGCTCAAGTAGAGTTGGCTAACTTAGTTGGTAAAACTGTGAAGCGTGAGTATAACCATGAGCCTGAAAACCTTGAATTGAGAGATGCTATTTTTGCAGCTACTTACGATAAGGTTTATGCTATTGCAAAATCTGCTTCTGCGAAACATGACCGTTCTGAGAACTTCGCAAAAATCGCGGAAGAGTACAGAGCAACAATGCCAGAGGAATTGGATGATGATACCGCATTCTTATTTAAAAAATATTTCCACGATGTTCAGTATGATGCTGTCCGTAACCTGGTTTTGGATGAAGGTATGCGTTTAGATGGCCGTGATGTACGTACTGTACGTCCGATCTGGTCTGAAGTAGATTACTTGCCTGCTGCGCACGGTTCGGCAGTATTCACACGTGGTGAAACACAATCATTGACTTCGGTTACTTTAGGTGCTAAAGACGATGAACAAATGATCGATGGTGCTTTTATCAACGGTTATAACAAATTTATTCTTCACTACAACTTCCCTGCATTCTCTACAGGTGAGGTAAGACCTAATAGAGGTCCTGGCCGTCGTGAAGTTGGTCACGGTAACTTGGCTATGCGTTCATTGAAACAGGTACTTCCTGCAGACAGTGAAAATCCATATACGATCCGTGTTGTTTCTGATATCCTAGAATCAAATGGATCTTCTTCAATGGCTACGGTATGTGCTGGTACATTAGCACTTTTGGATGCCGGTGTGAAATTGAAAGCGCCAGTTTCAGGTATTGCCATGGGATTGATTTCTGATGAGAAAACTGGTAAATATGCGATCTTATCGGATATCTTAGGTGATGAAGATCATTTAGGTGATATGGATTTTAAAGTAACTGGTACAGAAAAAGGTATCGTTGCTTGTCAAATGGACTTAAAAATCAATGGTTTGAAATGGGAAGTGTTGACGCAAGCTTTGGATCAAGCAAAAGAAGCGCGTTTACACATCTTAGGTGAAATGAAGAAAACAATTTCTGCTCCACGTGAAGATTACAAACCACATGCACCTCGTATCGTTCAATTGTTGATCGATAAAGAATTTATTGGCGCTGTAATCGGACCAGGTGGTAAAATTATCCAAGAGATGCAACGTGAGACCGGTGCTACAATTTCGATCGAAGAAGTTGATAACAAAGGTGTTGTTCAAGTATTCGCAGATAATAAAGCGGCTATTGATGATGCAGTAGGTCGTATTAAAGCTATCGCTTCTAAACCAGAGATTGGTGAAACTTACGAAGGTAAAGTGAAATCAATTATGCCATTCGGTGCTTTCGTTGAAATCATGCCTGGTAAAGATGGTTTATTGCACATCTCTGAAATCGACTGGAAACGTCTTGAAACAATGGATGGTATTTTCAAAGAGGGTGATAAAGTAACGGTTAAATTGTTGGATATCGACAAACAAGGTAAAATGAAGCTTTCGCGTAAAGCCTTATTGCCTCGTCCTCCAAAAGAAGACAAACCAAAGCAGGATAAACCTGCCGGTGAAGCTCCTGTAGCTGGTGCTGGACAAGAATAGGTTTATTCCTTTCAAATGATATGAAAAGCTCGCTTTAAGCGGGCTTTTTTTATGGAAAATGCTGTTAGGAACTGTTTGCTGCCCGGCGGGATGTCAAACGAATTTTGGATTTTTTAAATGAGGAGGCTGTTGTTAATCTATTCAAGCTACACCATGGTAGTAAAAGATTTAGCGGCGATTATTGGCTTGATGTCGTTATGCTGAAATAGGGGAGTAGTAAGGTTTATATGTAGATCAGAAAACAAATCAGGCTGTCGAATTGACAGCCTGATTTTGTGGTTTTATAACATGATAACACCTTTTATCTTCGCCACTTCTTTGTAGAAGTAGATCACCTGATCGGCGTCTTTTACGTTCAAGTTTACCGTAATTGAAGTATACTTACCTGTTTTGGAATCCTTAAAATCAAACTGAGCACCTGTGTCATCAAATACGCTTTGGATCTGATTGAAGTGGTCCTGATCTTTTGGTAAGATAAATTTATACGTATAGTCCTTTGGGAATGTTTCTAAATCTTCTAAGCGCTCTTTAAAAGTTTCATAGAAGTCTTTTGGATTATCACCTCCGTCAGGGATATCTTGTATATTGATGTTTTTGTAATCTGCCATGTTTTGTTTCTCCTTAAATATGTTATTAAGGTATTAACAAATATTAATCCAGTAATGTTTTACTGACAATATTTCAGTTAATTATTGTCAATGCTTGAAGGCCAATCGGCTTTGTTTTTACCAAAGTTTTTGTTTGGCGTAGCACTCATCTCGATTTCCATCTGTCCACCTTCTAAAAGCTGTGCATGTGTAATGAACGACTTAGCATAAGGTTTACCATTCAATTTGATCGATTTAATGTATTGATTTGCTTTACCTTGATTTTTAACATCGATAGCTAACGTTTTGCCATTTGGTAAATTGATGTTCGCATGTTGCATCATCGGGGATCCGAAGACATAAACACCACTCATTGCATTCAGTGGATAGAAGCCCATTGCTGAGAACACATACCATGCGCTCATTTGTCCGACGTCATCATTGCCACATAGACCAGCTGGACTGTTTGTGTAAAACTCTGTCATCGCTTTACGGACTAAGGCTGCACCTTTCCAAGGTTGTCCTGCGTAAGCATATAAATAAGGGATATGGTGATTTGGTTCGTTACCTTGCGCATATTGGCCGATTAGTCCTGAAATATCTGGAGAAGCTTCACCACCAAGATCCGATGACATGGTCGTAAAATAATCCAGTTTTTTCAAAAATTTATCTTCACCACCGAAAAGATTGATCAGACCTTTGACATCTTGAGGTACTAACCAGGTATATTGCCATGCATTTCCTTCGCAATAATCATTCTCGCGGTGTTTGGCCATCAATGGGTCGAAAGGTCTGCGGAACTCGCCATTGGCTTTTTTACCGACGAAATGACCTACTTCTTTGTCAAAATACTGCTCGTATAGTTTGTAGCGTTTTTTGAAATAGGCCGCGTCTTCTGTTTTGCCTAATTTTTCGGCAATTTTATAAGCACCAAAGTCAGCAATCGCATATTCCAATGCCCATGCTACAGATTCATTCGGCATGCTGTCGATCGGAATGTAAGTCAGTTCACGTGCATATTTCAGGCCGTGATCGTTGCCCATGGCTGTTGTCTTTACAGCTTCCCAAACCAACGGATAATCTTTCTCGTCAATAATTCCTTTTAAGAAAGCGTCTGCAATCACTGGAATCGCAGGTAGACCCACCATGGTGTTGGTTTCATTACCTTGTAAGTGCCACATTGGCAATTTACCTTGCTGTTGATAGATAGCCAACATGGTTTTGATAAAGTCCTGGTTGATTTTACGGTCTTCTAGGATGGTCATCAACGGGTGAAGTCCGCGGTAAGTGTCCCAAAGCGAAAATACCGTATGGTTGACAAAATCCTGTTTCTCGTATACTTGTTTGTCAGTTCCTAAATAATCGCCATTTGCATCGTTAAAGATGGTAGGAGCGAAGTAGGTATGGTATAATGCCGTATAGAAGATTGTCTTCGTATCTTTGTCGGCTTCAAATTGAATCTTATTTAAGGTTTTGTTCCAACGTTGATCCGCTTCTTGCTTAACTTTTTCAAAATTCCAGTTTGGAATTTCTGCATTGATATTGTTCAGGGCATTGGTCGAGCTTACTGGAGAAATACCGACTTTAAGTTCGATGGTTTTGTTTTTAACAGCATCAAAGAATAAAGCCGCTTTGATTGCCTGTCCTTTAAATGTTGTTTGGCCTAATTTTTCTTCTTTACCGTCGAAAAATCTTACTTTTTGTATCGGCTGAGAAGTTCTGATCGCAAAATACAATTTTTGGTCAGTTGCCCATCCTGTTGAAAAGCGATAACCAACAAAGGTGGAGTCGTTAACCTGTTTGATGTAGGTGTCTGTCGGTTTATCCCAATTGATATGGTAACCTAAGTCGACCAAAATATGTGCATTGTCTGTTTTTTCATAACGATATTGATGATAGCCAACACGTTCGGTTGCCGTCAAGTTGGCCTGTACCTGATAGTCATCTAAATAAGCGCTATAGAATCCGGGTTTGGCAACCTCATTTTCCTTTTTGAAGGAAGAGCCATAACCTGTATTCATTTTATTGAATTCCGCTGGCGTTAATTGTAATTTTCCGTTGGCTGGAACGATCATGAGGTCGTTGAGGTCACCGATACCTGTTCCGCTCAGGTGCGTATGGGTAAAACCCAAAATTTCCTGGCTTTTGTAATTGTATCCACTGCACCAGTCCCATCCGTTGAACTTGTCCCAAATCTGTGGAATTTGGGTAGGCCCTAATTGGACAGCACCTAAAGGTACATTTGCACCAACAAAGACGTGACCATGATCCGCTGACCCAATAAAGGGGTTGACATATTGTGTAAGATTTTGCTGGGCTTGCGCAAAAAATGGCAAAATTAGTGTGCCCAACACTGTTTTGAGTAGTTTATTTCCTGTCATAGGTTTTGTTCGGGTATTTGAAAACTGCTTAAAATTAGTAAATAAAACCTTTTAGCGCAATTTTATTATTATTTTAGTAAATTGTCGTTAAATTTTTTACTTTAGTAATCTTCGTAATAAAAAACTTAACAAACCTACTACTACTACATGAAGAAACGTATTCTGATCAGTGATATCGCAAAGGCGTTGGGGATTTCTGTAACTACTGTGTCCTTTATTTTGAATGATAAGGCAAAAGAAAAGCGTATTAGTGAGGCTTTGACTAAGCGGGTTTTGGACTATGTCAAGAAGGTCGGCTATAAGCCCAACGAATTGGCAAAAAGTCTCCGGACAGGGAAGACAAAGATTCTGGGTTTGATTATCGAAGATATTTCCAATCCTTTTTTTGGGAATATAGCACGTCTGATCGAAAGTAAGGTCTATGAGCAGGGCTACCGTATTATTTATTGTAGTACCAACAATGATGTGGAAAAGGCGAAGGAGTTAATCCAGATGTTTTACGATCGTCAGGTAGATGGTTTTATTATTACACCTTCCGATGGTTTGGAAGATACCGTAAAGCAGTTGCAGCAGAATAATATTCCGGTTGTGCTATTCGACCGTTATTTTCCGGGGCTTGAAACAGACTATGTTGGTGCGGACAATTTTCAGGGAGCCTTTGATGCCAGTAACCATTTGTGTCAACAAGGCTATAGACGTATCGGATTTGTATCGCTCTATTCGGATCAGACCCAAATGAAGGAGCGTTCAGATGGCTATATGAAGGCTATGGATAATAATAAGCAACAAAGTTTTATTCAAAAGATTCAGATGGATGCTTCGGATGAAGAAGCAATGGAACTATTGCGGGAGTTTATCTGTGAAAATAGGCTGGATGCCGTTTTGTTCTCTACGAACTATCTGGCGATTTCGGGTTTGAAGGCTTCCAAAAAATTTAATTTTACGATGCCGGCGGTGATTGCTTTTGACGACCATACGGTTTTTAAGCTGGTCGAACCTGCTATCACGGTTGTTTCGCAGCCGATCAAGGATATTGCTGAGAATCTGATCAATATTTTGTTGCTGCGTCTTCAGGGAAAAATAAAAGCAACACGTAGAATGGTGTTGCCTTGTGAACTGAAAGTTCGTGAGTCGACTAAAGTGAAAGTTACTTCGTAGTATCGGCCACAAATTTCATTGAAATAGAATTAACGCAGTGACGCGTGTTTTTTGTCGTAAAGCCTTCTCCGAGGAATACATGGCCCAAATGCGCGCCACATCTACTACACAGGATTTCAGTGCGGCGACCATCGGCATCGGTGATCCTTGTAATTGCCCCGGGAATTTCATCATCAAAACTTGGCCAGCCACAGCCTGATTCAAATTTTGACGCCGAACGGTATAGTGGGCTGTCACAACGGCGGCAGATATAAGTTCCTTTGAGCTTATTGTCTAAAAGTTCACCGGTAAAAGGCCGTTCAGTTCCCTTATGTATAATAATGTATTCCTCTTCTTTACTTAAGGGGTTGTATTCTTTGTTAGTTTCCATGATTGTCGTGTGTTTAGTCTTGAAGCTGGCTTTACTAGGAACTACCCAACAGGGATGAGCTATTCCTCCTATATAAAGACATCATCCAGATTTTTTTATTGTTAGCTTGGGACTTGACCCTGACCAGATCTCCATTCGTCTTGATAAAGTTCTCCATTCATCTTGATAAAGTTACGGAAATTAAGTCGAAAAAAAACCTTTTGTGTCTTCTGCGATCTGTTATTTTGAATATTTTAAATTGTCATGGAATTGTCTTATATTTGGGTAGCTATCCAAATGAAAAGTTGTAGTGATGGAACCACTTTAATAGCGTAATGTTGTTTTTATCCTTGTTTAAACGCATTTGTTTAGAATGATTATAAATTGATATTAAAGGTCACAAAATTGTCAGCGATTTGTTAATAAATCATACTTTTGTGGCATTGTTAGGGGGGTAGTGGCTCCTTTAACCATGGGAGTTAATTTTTTACATTCACAAATAAATAGTATAAAGTGCTAAATATGAGAACTATCTCATCCGTTTTGGGAAGCCTTGCGAGGGTGGTGTCAACGAGTTTGATGCTATTATTTGCCGTTACGACGTTGCATGCGCAAGATGTCAAGGAAGGTGAAAAAATCTTCAAATCTAAGTGTACATCCTGTCACGCCATTGACAGAAAAGTGGTTGGTCCTGCTTTAAAGGGGATTCCAGAGACGAAAGACGAAGCTTGGTTAATCAAGTGGATCAAGAACTCTCAGGCTTTAATTGCGTCTGGCGATGCTGATGCAGTTAAAATCTTCGAAGAGAACAACAAGCTTGTGATGACTTCTTTTACTGATTTATCTGACGATCAGATCAAGTCGGTATTAGCGTATATCACAGATGCTTCTAAGGAGAAACCGAAAGAGGCTGCTGCTGGTGGCGCTGGAGCTAAAGATGATAACGCGTCTATGTTCATGATTTTGGGCTTGATCGCAGTTGTTGTTTTGGCTGTTGTCGTTATCGTGGTGTTGAATCGTGTGATCCGTACCTTAGAAAATGTAATTGCTAAAAACCAAGAAGCTATTGCTGCGCAACAAGAGCCAGAAGATAGCCAACGTTTTGTGAAGTTTGCGAAAGCATTCGTTAAGAACAAGAAGTTGGTTGGCTTTACAGTCTTGATGTTAGTTGCATTATTAGCTGTAGGTGGTTGGAAAACAATGTGGAACGTTGGTGTTCACCAAGGCTATCAGCCGGTTCAACCAATTAAGTTCTCGCACCAAATCCACGCTGGTGTTAACAAAATTGAGTGTCAATACTGTCACGGTGGAGCATTTAAATCTAAAAATGCGTCTATTCCATCGGCCAACGTATGTATGAACTGTCACAATACAATCACTGCTTCAGAACATTATGATGGTGAAATTTCTCCGGAAATTGCTAAAATCTATCGTGCATTGGATTGGAATCCTGATACACGTACTTACGGTAACAATCCGAAACCAATTCAATGGGTTCGTATTCACAACTTACCTGACTTTGCTTACTTCAACCACTCACAACACGTTGTGGTAGCTGGTGTTGAGTGTCAAACTTGTCACGGTCCAATCCAAAATATGGAAGAAGTATACCAATACTCTCCATTGACGATGAAATGGTGTGTTGATTGTCACAAAAAGACAGATATCAAATCGGATAACAAATACTATGAAGATTTGATTAAAGCACACGAAAGAATTAAGAAAGGTGAGAAAATGACTGCAGCCATGATCGGTGGTCTTGAGTGTGGTAAGTGTCACTATTAATAATTATTTGAAATACGCAATCTTATATACAGCTTAAATGGATAGCAATAAAAAATATTGGAAAGGTTTGGAAGAGTTAAATCAAACTCCTGCTTTCGTTGAAGGAAGCAAGGGTGAGTTTGCCGAATCTATTCCTGTAGAAGATGTATTAAACGAAGCAGGCTTGAGTACTAAAACTCCTCGCCGTGACTTCTTGAAAGCATTAGGATTTGGTTTGGGTGCTGTTTCTTTAGCGGCTTGTAACCGTACTCCTGTGCATAAGGCAGTTCCTTATTTGATTAAACCTGAAGAGGTAACTCCAGGTATCCCTAACTATTATGCTTCGACGTTCAACGGTCAAAGCATCTTGGTTAAAACTCGTGAAGGTCGTCCGATTAATGTTGAGCCTAACCCGAATGCAATTGGTTTGAACCAAGGTTTAGATTCAACGACTGCTGCTTCTGTATTGGATTTATATGATGAGTCCAAATTGAAACAGGCACAATTGAAAGGTCAAGATGTTGAGTGGTCTAAATTGGATGGGGAAGTTGTTAAAGCTTTGAATGCAGCAGCATCTTCTGGTAAACAAATTACGATCGTTTCTAACACCGTAAACAGTCCTTCAACGTTGGCGGCTATCGCTGCTTTCGCAACGAAATTCCCAACAGTTAACCATGTACAATACGATGCTGTTTCTTACAGCGGTATTATCGAGGCGAATAAAGCTTCATTTGGTAAAGCTGTTGTCCCTTCATACAATTTTGAAAAGGCAAATGTGATTGTTTCCGTTGCAGCTGATTTCTTAGGAACTTGGTTAGCAGGTGAGGAGCATACACAACAATACGCTAAAAACCGTGATTATAAATCGTTGAAAAACGGCAAAATGTCACGTCACGTGCAATTTGAGTCTGGTCTTTCCATGACGGGTACAAATGCGGATGCACGTATCGCAATCAAACCTTCGGAAGAAGGTGCTACATTGGTTGCTTTATATAATGCAATCACTGGTCAATCTTTGGCTGGTGCTACTGCAAACAAAAAAGCACAAAAAGGTGTCGCTCTAGCGGCGAAAGAATTGGTGAACAGCAAAGGCGCAGCAGTTGTTGTTGCTGGATCTAACGATGTCAATGTACAAGTATTAGTGAATGCAATCAACGTTGCATTAGGTGCTTACGGTACAATCATCGATTTGGATAACTATTCTAAACAATACCAAGGTTCGGATTCTTCGTTCCAAGCTTTCTTAGCAGCAGCGAAATCAGGTCAAGTTGGTGTTGCGTTCTTCTTGAATAGCAACCCGGTGTATGACTACTTCAAAGCAGATGATGTAAAAGCAGCGTTGAAACAAGTTCCTTTCACCTTATCATTTTCGCAACGTGCGGATGAAACAGCTTCTGAATTGACCGCGATTGCTCCAGCAAGTACGTTCTTGGAATCTTGGGGTGATGCGAATCCAAAAGAAGGTTTGTTCTCTATCATTCAACCAACAATCAATCCTGTTTTCAAAACACGTCAAGTTGAACAAAGCTTGTTGACTTGGGCAGGAAATGATACCGATATGTACAACTTTGTTAAGAACTTGTGGTCTACACAAATCTTAGCGGGTTCTACAAAAAACTGGGATGCTGTATTGCAAACTGGTTTTGAATATAAAGGTGCTAAAGCGGCAACAGCTCCTGCATTTACAGGAAATGCTGCAGCAGCGGCTTCTGCAATTGAAGCATCAAGCAAAGCAATTACCGGTGAGTTTGAGTTGAAACTTTACGAGCCTTCTGCACTTCGCGATGGTCGTTATGGAAACAATGCTTACTTGCAGGAATTGCCTGACCCGGTTTCTAAAGTAACTTGGGATAACTATGCTGCTCTTAACCCGAAAGATGCTGAGAAATTAGGTTTGGGCGAAGACGGTAAAGTAACTGTAAAAGCAAATGGTGTTGAATTGGAATTGCCAGTTGTACAACAACCAGGTCAAGCACAAGGAACAGTTTCAGTTGCTGTAGGTTATGGCCGTACAAAAGTTGGTAAAGCAGGTAATGAAGTTGGTAAAAACGCATTCCCTTTTGCTTCTATCATCAATGGTACAGTACAAGGTGTTGCTAAAGCAACTGTAGCGAAAGCGTCTGGTACTTACCAATTGGCACAAACACAAACACACCACACGATCGAAGGTCGTAACGTTATTCGTGAAACGACATTTGCGAAATATCTGAAAGATCCTAACTCTGAGGCAGGACGCTTTACAGATAATCACAAAACATACGATTTGTGGAACAAATATGAGCAACCTGGTCACAAATGGGTGATGGCGATCGACTTGAACGCATGTACTGGTTGTGGTGCTTGTATCGTTGCTTGTAACGTTGAAAATAATATTCCTGTTGTAGGTCGTGATGAGGTTCGCCGTCGTCGTGAAATGCACTGGTTACGCATTGACCGTTACTATACAATCGAAGGAAAAGATCAAGATCTTACAAAAGAGAAAGAAATTGCAAGAGCTTCGGCTGATTTAGATTTCGAAGATATCACTGTTGTTCACCAACCGATGTTGTGTCAACACTGTGGTCACGCACCTTGTGAAACGGTTTGTCCAGTATTGGCAACAGTACACTCTTCAGAAGGTTTGAACCATATGGCATATAACCGTTGTTTTGGTACACGTTACTGTGCGAACAACTGTCCTTTCAAAGTTCGTCGTTTCAACTGGTTTGCATACTGGAATGATTCACGTTTTGACAACTACCTGAACAATGAGTTCACACAATTGGTGTTGAATCCAGATGTTGTTACTCGTTCACGTGGGGTAATGGAGAAATGTTCAATGTGTATCCAACGTATCCAATCAGGTAAATTGCAAGCTAAGATTGAAAATCGCAAAGTTAAAGATGGCGATATCCAAATGGCTTGTCAACAAGCATGTTCTGCAAATGCAATTATCTTTGGTGATGCAAATGATCCAGAATCAGAAGTGTCTAAAGCATTACGCAACGAGCGTGTTTATTACGTACTTGAGGAAATCAATGTTCAACCGGGTATCGGTTATATGACAAAAGTTAGAAACACTTTTGAGGCGTAATCTTGTACAATATTTGAAATAAAAATACTATGTCATCGCATAACGAATCAATATTAAGAGAACCATTAATGACCGGTAAGGACATTACGTATGCAAAAATTACGGATGATATCTTACTACCGGTTGAAAATAAACCGAATAAAGCATGGTGGATTGGTTTTACCGTTGCTGTATTAGGTGCTTTATTATGGGTAGTTAGCGTTAGTTATACCTTTTGGACAGGTATCGGCGCTTGGGGTCTGAATAAAACTGTAGGCTGGGCTTGGGATATCACCGACTTCGTATGGTGGGTAGGTATCGGTCACGCGGGTACGTTGATTTCAGCTGTATTATTAATCTTCCGCCAGAACTGGCGTAATTCAATCAACCGTTCTGCAGAGGCGATGACGATCTTTGCGGTAATCTGTGCGGCTACATACGTTGTAGCTCACATGGGTCGTCCTTGGTTGGCTTATTGGATTTTCCCACTTCCAAATCAATTTGGATCACTTTGGGTAAACTTCAACTCTCCTTTGGTATGGGATGCGTTTGCGATCTCGACTTACTTTACAGTATCCTTGGTATTCTGGTACTGTGGTTTGTTGCCGGATATCGCGACAATTCGTGACCGTGCTACTGGATTAAAACAAAAAATCTATTCTGTATTATCATTCGGATGGAATGGTTCAGTGAAGACTTGGCAACGTTTTGAAATCGTGTCATTGATCTTGGCAGGTATTTCTACTCCGCTGGTACTTTCTGTACACACGATCGTATCCATGGACTTTGCAACTTCGGTTATCCCTGGATGGCATACAACGATCTTCCCTCCATATTTCGTGGCGGGTGCGATCTTCTCTGGTTTCGCGATGGTACAGACTTTATTGTTGATCTTACGTAAAGTAATGAACTTTGAGAACTACATCACGATGTTCCACATTGAGTCGATGAATATCATTATCATGACAACTGGTTCTATTGTGGGGGTGGCTTATTTAACTGAGTTGTTTATCGCAATGTACTCTCGTTCAGAATACGAAATGTATGCTTTCGAGAACCGTATGTTGGGTCCATACGCGTGGGCTTACTGGTCAATGATGACTTGTAACGTAATTTCTCCACAGTTATTCTGGTTCAAAAAAATCCGTACAAGTATTCCTATCTCATGGATCTTATCGATTGTGGTAAACATCGGTATGTGGTTTGAGCGTTTTGTAATTATCGTGACTTCATTGCACCGTGATTACTTGCCTTCATCTTGGGCAATGTTCTACCCAACTTGGACAGACGTAGGTATCTTTGTAGGTTCAATCGGATTATTCTTTACATTATTCTTGTTGTTCTTACGTTTCTTACCAGGTATCGCTATCGCCGAAGTGAAATTGTTGTTGAAATCATCTTCATTACAACATAAAACTAAATTGGCTCAAGAAGGCGCATTCCCTGAGGAACAAGTGAAGTACTTCCAAGAGTCATTAGAGAAATATGATTCAGTGACAGAAGAAGAGATTAAAGAATTATCAGTTAGAAAATAATCAGCAATGAGCAATACAAAATATATATTAGGTAGTTTTGCGGATCCCGATGAAATGATGCATGGGATCGACAAATTGCAAGCAAACAATATAAGTATTTACGACTGCTTTACTCCGATGCCTATTCACGGCATCGAAGCAAAGCTGGGTGTGAAACCTTCTCGCTTGCCTATCGCAGCATTTTGCTTTGGAGCATTAGGAACGACATTAGGTTTTAGTTTGTTGTATTATACAATGGCTTATGATTGGCCGATGAATATCGGTGGTAAACCATCTTTTGGTATGCCAAACTTTGTTCCAGTTACATTTGAGGTTACGATCTTATTGTGTGCATTGGGTATGGTTGCCACGTTTTTCTTCCGTAACCACTTATTTCCGGGACGTGCACCTCGTGTAATGGACTTGAGAGCAACAGATGATCGTTTCATCCTTGCAGTAGATGCCAAAGAAAATACAGATCACGCTTTGATCGATAGCTTATTGAAAGAAGCTGGAGCTGTTGAAGTTAAGTACAATGATAGAAAATATGTTAGCTATGAATAAGAAGAATTTACTTGGAACGCTATGCGCAGCTGTGGCATTGACAGCACTTGTTTCTTCTTGTGGTGACAAAACAACTCGTAGTACAGGTTTAGAGTTTTCTCGTAACATGTACGATCCGCTTGCTTTCAATCCGGATCAACCTAATGCGAATTTTGCTGATGGAAAAACAGCACAAACACCTCCTAAAGGTACAGATCCAATTGGTTTCACTCGTTTTGAATACGCCAATACATTAGAGGATTATGAACGTGCAGGAAGAGAAGTAAAAAGTCCTTTGGTCGTAAATGCCGAAAATCTTGAAAAAGGTAAAGCTTTGTTCACCACTTACTGCTCGATATGTCATGGAGTAGAAGGTAAAGGTGATGGTCCTATCACGAAAGACCGTAGCGTGACTGATTCAAGAGGTACTCGTCAATTAGAGAACTTTCCTCCGCCACCATCTTATCAAAGAACAGATGCAGCGAGCTCTTCACGGGGTGGTTTGATGGCTGACTTGACTGATGGTAAAATTTACCATACAATTTATTACGGACACAACTCCATGGGATCACATGCATCTCAATTGTCTCCAGAGGAGAGATGGAAAGTTGTTATGTATGTTAACGAATTACAAAAGAAATAATCTAACATCAGATATATAAATGGGAACTCACAGTCATCATCACGATTATAATTTCAACGAGCGATACGAGTTTGCTGGCAAGGCTAAATTGTACAGTATTATCGCTGTTGTACTAGGCGTAGCTGCTGTAGCTTTCGGGTTGCTTTCGGGCGATCACGTTACTGTAGAGCGTACTTATGCCAACTTGTTATTGATGGGTTATTACTTTACATGTGTATGCGCAGCTGGAACATTCTTTGTTGCCTTGCAATATGTAACACAATCTGCATGGTCTGCAGGTTTGGTACGTATACCTCAGGCTATGGCGAGTGTTTTACCAATTGCATCATTAGTTTTATTAGTTATTGTAGGTTTAGGTTTAACCACACATAACTTATATCACCACTGGAATGCAGATGGTATCACTGATCCGCATAGTACAAATTTTGACCCTATTATCGCAGGTAAATCTGCTTATTTAAATGTTCCATTCTTCTTGATCCGTCAGGTCGTGTTTATGGGTACATATAGCATTTTTGCCGTTATTTTTGCGAAACTTTCTTATAAAGAAGATTTAGAAGGTGGATTGACTTCTTATAAAAAGTCATTCAAATTGTCGGCAATCTTCTTAGTTATCTTCGGTTTTACTACACCTATCTGGTCTTTCGATACAGTAATGTCTTTAGAGGCACACTGGTTTTCGACAATGTTCGGTTGGTATAACTTTGCAGCAATGTGGGTAAGTGGTATTTCATGTATCACGATCATCGTTGTTGTATTGAAGAAAGCTGGTTATATGAACTGGGTAAACGAAAATCATTTACACGATTTGGGTAAATTGATGTTCGGTTTCTCTATCTTCTGGACTTATGTTTGGTTTGCACAATTCATGTTGATTTGGTATTCAAACATCCCAGAGGAAACAGTTTATTTCTACAAACGTTGGGAACCTGAATACAAACCTTGGTTTTGGTTGAGTATTATCATTAACTTTGTGGCACCATTGTTACTATTAGTGGATCGCGATGCGAAACGGAAACAAAACGTGATGTTGTTCGTAGCGATTCTATTATTGGCTGGTCACTGGCTAGATTATTATATCATGATCATGCCTGGTACTGTTGCTGAACATAGAGGATTTGGTATCATTGAAATCGGAACTGCACTTGGTTTCTTAGGTTTGTTCATCTTCTTAGTGATGAGTAAATTGAGTAAACAAGCATTGGTGCCTAAAAATCATCCTTTCTTGGATGAGAGTTTGCATCATCAGATATAGTTTCACTTTTAAAGGAAGGTTACGTAAAAACGTTATAAAAGAAATGAGCTTTAAATTAAATAATAGATTCAAATCCATCTCGGGTTTTGTGCTTGCACTAGGATTGCTTTTTGCGACTCCTATCCTAGCAAGTCAACAAGATACAGTAGCATCTGATTCTGCTAAAGCGGCGACTACAGCAGTGGCTGCCCCTGCAGCAACGGATTCGGTTGCAAAAGATACAACAGCGGCAGCAGGTACTGCTGCTGTTGCATCTGCTAGTTCTTCTACAGAAGCTAGTGCTGCTGCTCCTGCTGTTGAAGAAGTGAAGCAAATAGACCCTCAGGTTTATAAAAACTTCACATATTATGTCTTGTTATTCTTGGTTATATGTACAGTTGTTGCCGTTATCGGTAAAGTACTTTCGATCTATGAATTGACAAGAAAGATGAACGGTAAATACAATCCGTTTGCGAATAACACGTTTCAATCGGCATTGTTATTCATTTTCTTGGTTGTATTCCTTTACGGTGTATATTGGTCATATGTACACTGGGGAGCCGCTTATTGGAGATCTGCAGTAACTGAGCACGGTGAGCGTATTGATACAATGTTTATCATTACGACTGCAATTACAACATTTGTATTGGTTATCACACACATCTTGTTGATGACTTTTACATTTTTGTATCGCATGCGTGCAAAACGTCAGGCTTATTATTATCCTCATAACAATGCAATTGAGAAATTGTGGACAATTGTTCCCGCTGTTGTTTTGACAGTTTTGGTATTGTTCGGTTTCTTTACATGGAGATCAATCACAAATATTCCTGAGGATCTACAAAAGTCAGCATTACAAGTTGAGGTATTAGGCGAGCAATTCCAATGGAATGTCCGTTATGCTGGTTCAGATGGGATTATTGGTAAACGTAATTATAAAATGACGACACCAACCAACCCGTACGGTATTGACTTTAATGATAAAAATTCTTGGGATGATATTCAAGGATCTGAAATTTGGTTGCCTGTAAATAAACCAGTTCGTTTCCATATCGTTTCAAAAGATATTATTCACTCTTTCTATATTCCTGATTTCCGTGTTCAGATCAATGCGGTACCGGGAATGACCAATTACTTCCAGTTCACACCTACTGTTACAACAGAAGAGATGCGTGATCGTTTGGGTGATTATAACTATGACTTCGTGATGTTGTGTAACAAGATCTGTGGATCTGGTCACTACAACATGCAAAAGAAAGTGGTTGTCGTAACTGAAGAGAAATATAAAGAGTGGTTAGCTAAACAAAACAAATATTTTACTGAGGATTTGCAAAAAGAGTTCAGCGGTAAAACAGCTAACGTGAAAAAGGATAGCGTACAAGTTACAGCATCTTTGAACTAATTAAGAATTTTTGAATATAAAATCGAATATGTCAAGTACAGTAATATCGCATAGCGCTGAACATCACGATTCGCACGGCCATCATCACGAGGAGTCGTTCATCAGAAAGTATATCTTCTCGGGTGACCACAAGATGATTGCTAAGCAATTCTTGATCACTGGTATCATCATGGCAGTTTTTGCGATGCTTTTATCAGTATTATTCCGTATCCAATTAGCATGGCCGGATAAAGAGTTCCCTATATTAGAAGTATTCTTGGGTAAATGGGCTGAAGGCGGTCGTATAAAACCGGAGTTTTTCCTTTCCTTGGTAACCATTCACGGTACCGTTATGGTATTCTTCGTGTTAACGGCTGGTCTATCAGGTACTTTTAGTAACTTATTGATTCCATATCAAATCGGAGCACGCGATATGGCATCTCCTTTTATGAACATGTTATCTTACTGGTTGTTCTTTGTAGCATCAGTGATTATGGTTGCATCGTTCTTCGTAGAAAGTGGACCTGCTTCTGCTGGTTGGACAATCTATCCCCCACTATCGGCTGTTCCTACTGCAATCGCAGGATCTGCAACTGGTATGACTTTGTGGTTGGTGAGTATGGTTCTATTTGTAGCTTCACAGTTGATCGGTGGTATTAACTATGTAAGTACAATTTTGAACATGCGTACAAAAGGAATGGACTTATGGAAAATGCCTTTGACAATCTGGGCGTTCTTCTTAACTGCTATCGTGGGTATGTTGTCATTCCCAGTATTGGTTTCGGCGGTTGTTCTTCTGATTTTTGACCGTGCTGCTGGTACGTCATTCTATTTGTCGGATCTTGTTGTTCAAGGACAAATTTTACCGAACGAAGGTGGTTCACCAATTTTGTTCCAACACTTGTTCTGGTTCTTAGGTCACCCTGAGGTATATATCGTTGTTATGCCTGCTTTAGGTTTAACTTCTGAGGTTATTGCGACCAACTCACGTAAACCAATCTTTGGTTACCATGCAATGGTTTATTCATTGATCGGTATCACCGTATTATCGTTTATCGTATGGGGTCACCACATGTTTGTAACAGGTATGAACCCGTTCTTGGGTGGTGTATTTATGATTACAACATTGATTATCGCGGTTCCTTCTGCTGTAAAAGCGTTTAACTATCTTGCAACGTTGTGGAAAGGTAATATCCGTTTCACTCCAGCGATGATGTTTGCTATCGGTTTGGTATCGTTCTTTATCTCTGGTGGTTTGACAGGATTGTTCCTAGGTAATGCAGCGTTAGATATCAACTTACACGATACGTATTTTGTTGTTGCCCACTTCCACTTGGTAATGGGATCGGCGTCAATCTTCGGTATGCTTTGTGGTGTTTACCACTGGTATCCTAAGATGTTCGGTCGTATGATGAACACAAAATTGGGTTATTTACACTTCTGGTTGACTTTCATTGGTGCTTACATGGTATTCTTCCCAATGCACTTTATGGGTATCGATGGTGTGCCTCGCCGTTACTATGCATTTACAGAGTTTGCTTTCATGGCGAAATGGGTTTCTGTCAACAAATTGGTAACATGGGCTGCAATCATCGCTGCTTTAGGTCAGGTAGCTTTCTTGTGGAACTTCTTTACATCGATTTTCTTCGGTAAAAAAGCCCCACAAAACCCTTGGCAGTCAAACACATTGGAATGGACTACTCCAGTAGAGCATATCCATGGTAACTGGCCAGGAGAAATTCCAACTGTACACCGTTGGCCTTACGATTACAGTAAGCCAGGTCATGGTGAGGATTTTATTCCTCAAAGTGTTCCTTTCTCTGAAACAATGAGCTCTAATTTGCCTCATGATTTCGAAGGAGACGAGGAAGCTGAGCGTATCCAGGCAGAATGGAATGCTCAAAATGGTAGAAAAGACTAATAAAATCTTATAAAATAGAGTAGGAATTCCTACTCTATTTTATGGAAGTTTGTATTTTAAGAGGTAGGGGTAGTATTATGTTTCCAGCAGCTGAGAAGCGATTTATAAAGACCAATTTTATAACGATCATTGTGTTGTTTTTGGTCATTATTGCTGGAGGAGTTGTTCGGAGTACAGGGTCAGGAATGGGATGCCCAGATTGGCCAAGATGTTTTAACCGTATTATTCCTCCAACAGATATCTCCCAATTACCTCAAGGATATGAACAGCATTATATTGAAGGAAGAGCAAAGAAGAACGAACGTTTCGCGAAAATTGTAGAATTTTTCGGCGATAAGGAAATGGCTTACAAGCTCCGTACCGATAAGAGTATTTTGCAGCATGAAGAGTTTAATGTTGCGAAAACTTGGACGGAATATATCAATCGGTTGGTAGGCGTTGTTTCCGGATTCTGTTTGTTATTTACAGCTATTTATTCTTTCACCTATTTAAAATCAAAAAGCTCGATCGTTGTTTGGTCAGTGATTAATCTTTTTGTTGTCGTACTTCAGGCTTGGCTGGGATCGATCGTTGTATCGACAAATCTGATGCCCTGGATTATTACGGTACATATGCTCTTAGCCATTGTAATTGTTTGTATTAGTATTTATACATATTTCAAAGCAGTTACTTTGCGAAACAAGACCTTACTGGTCAATCGTTCTTTGGGTATATTAAAAGGGCTTGCTATTGCTTCAATTTTATTGATGCTAACACAGGTAATTGTCGGAACGGGAGTTCGAGAGGAGGTTGATTTATTAACCGGTTCAACGATAGCCCGGACTGATTTTATAACAACTATTGGCCAACAGTTTGAGTTACATCGCTGGTTGGCATATTGTTCTTTGATTTTAGTTATTGTATTATTCTTTTTGGTCCGCACGAGTTTTAATACGGGTTCTAAGCAATATAAATTTGCTTTAATCGCATTGATTCTAGTGGGTATCCAAATGCTATCAGGAATTATCTTAGCTCGATTTGCAATACCTGCATTTGCACAGACAACGCATTTGGTGGTAGCTACGCTCTTATTTGGGGCACAGTTCTACCTGTTGTTATTGTTAAACAAGCAAAGGCACTAATCTTGGAATTCGGGATGTTTATGTTTAAAAGTACGTGTTTAATTACACTGATAGTAGGAGGTCTCTTTTAGTTATGAAAGAATTTATTTCAGATTTCAAAAAGCTTGTTAAGTTGAGACTTACATTGACGGTCGTATTTTCCGCGTCAATTGCTTTTCTGATAGGATCAAAACAACAGGGTGATATATTCTGGTTCAATTGGTTATTGTTGACTATAGGTGGTTTTCTGGTGACAGGTTCTGCCAACGGTTTTAATGAGATCATTGAAAAGGATTTGGATAAACTGATGAAACGTACGGAGGACAGACCGTTGCCATCAGGCCGCATGACAACAGGACAGGCTTTGGTATTGAGTGTCTTTATGGGCATCTTAGGAACCTTGGTGCTTGTTCGTTTAAATTTTGTCGCTGGTCTGCTGTCGGTTTTCTGTATCCTTCTTTACGCCTTTATCTATACACCATTAAAAAGAAAATCACCAATAGCAGTGTTTGTCGGCGCGTTTCCGGGTGCATTTCCGCCATTAATTGGATATTATGCAGCCTTTTCGCAAGACGATTTAGCCTACTATAGTGGACATAACGAAGCGGCAATTATTATTATTCCCTTTGTGTTGTTTGCTATTCAGTTTTTATGGCAGTTTCCGCATTTCTGGGCAATTGCCTGGGTTGTGGATGATGACTATAAATTAGCGGGCTTTCGCTTATTGCCGACGACAAAACGTGATAAGATATCTGCGTTTATGGTATTCATTTCAGGTTTGTTTATGATACCTGCAGGTTTTATACCTTATCATTTTGGCTTTGGTGGAATTTGGTTTACGATTGTATCCGTGGTCGGTGGAATAATGTTTGGTTATTACGGTTATTTGCTGTTTAAGAATTGTGATATTCCTTCAGCGAAGAAAGTGATGTTTACCTCATTTATTTATTTACCTGTGACACAACTCGTATTATTGCTTAACTTTATTCCGTTGAAATAATGTTAGATATACAAGCACAAACTGACGAGAAGTTAGTACAGAGAAAAGCCCAAAAGTTCAACCTATGGTTGGGTATGTTGGGTATGTTCATGATGTTTGCGGCGTTATCCAGTGGTTTCATTGTATATACAGCGAGCGGCGTGGACAAAGGGATTAAGACCCTATTGCCAAATGCACTTTTATATAGTACCTTGGTGATTGCGGTTAGTAGTCTAACGATGTTTTTAGCACATAAAGCGGCTAAAAATGGCGAGTCTTCCAAACAACGGTTGTTTTTGATAGCAACTTTTATTTTGGGAGCTGTATTTTTTGCCTTGCAAGTTCATGCTTGGAATGTATTGATCGATAGGGGTGTTTATTTTGTGAATAACAATGCATCGCAATCTTTTATTTACGTTTTTATCTGGATGCACTTGGCGCATATTATTGCGGGGTTGATCGTTTTGATTGGCGCGATTATAGGAATTAACAAACTTCCTAAAGACGGCAATCTTTTCCGCATGGATCTTGCCAGTATTTTTTGGCATTTTCTCGATCTTTTATGGATTTATATATATGTTTTCTTACTTTTGAATCAATAATAGTAAACAATGAGTACAACAGTATCGCAATTGGATAAGGTAAAAACTGGTCCATGGAATGGTGGGAAATCACCTTGGAACTTAGAGTATGGAAAAATCATGATGTGGTTTTTCTTGGTAGGGGATGCCTTCACATTTTCTGCATTTTTGGTTTATTATGGCGCACAACGATTTTCACACGCTGTATGGCCGGATCCTGATAAGGTTTTTCAATCTATTCCAGGAATTACTGACGGGGGACAACCCTTAGTATTTGTCGGTTTGATGACATTTATTTTGATTATGTCTTCAGTAACTATGGTGTTGGCGGTTGAAGCTGGACATCGTAATTCGAAGCATGAGGTTGTTAAATGGATGTTATGGACAATCTTAGGTGGTCTTTGTTTCGTTGGTTGTCAGGCATTAGAGTGGACGCATTTGCACCACGAAGGCTTTTGGTTCGGACGTAACCCGGCAACTGATATTACAACTCACATGCAAGGTGATAATGTGGTAGAGAAATTAGGTAAGTTTTTTACAGGAGATATATCTTATACTTCGGCTTTACAGTTTGCCAACCTCTTCTTTACCATTACTGGTTTTCATGGTTTCCACGTATCAGTAGGTATTCTTTTAAATATCATTGTTTTGTGTATGACGTTGAACAATACATTCGAGAAAAGAGGATCATATTTAATGATTGAAAAAGTAGGTCTATATTGGCACTTTGTGGATTTAGTGTGGGTATTCGTGTTTACACTTTTCTACCTTGTTTAGTAAAACAATTTAATTACAAAAGCTATGTCACAATATCAAGATAATATCGCTCACGGAGAGCACGCTCACGAAGGTGGGATGGATAAGAAGGCCATCTGGAGAGTATTTGGTGTACTTTTAGCCCTTACTTGTCTAGAGTTTTTAATTGCATTGGGCTTCGTGCACCATTGGCAAATTTTAGCTAAAGGTGCGTTAGTAAATACTATTTATATCGTGCTTACTTTAGTTAAAGCTTATTATATCGTTGCATTCTTTATGCACTTGAAATTCGAGAAGTCGAGTTTCATTGTTACCGTTGCAATTGTGTTTATTTTTATTATTTATTTTATTGTTTTGATGCTTGTTGAAGGAGGGTATTTAGCATCTGCTTTTCAAGAACATCAATTGTTTCCAAATAAATAGATAAAGTGAATGGATAATAATACTGGACAAAAGAAAGGTATTAAAACTATATTGATCCTGGCAGTAATTCTTTTATTGCCAGGATTTTTATATTTTGTACTAAATAAAAGCGGTTCTAATAGCTACGCCTCTTTGCCAATTTTTGGAAAGAAAGAGGTTCCGGGAACTACCCATCGTAAATGGGGACGTGATATTCCCGATACCATCTACCATACTGTACCCCCGGTTGATTTTGTGAATTTCGATGGCAAGAAAGTGCATCTATTGGATAATGATACAACACTTTCTGTCGTCCATCTGATGTACTCTAGAGATGCTTCATTATCGCGGACGATGATTAAGCGTTTGGATCAAATCGCCAATCGATTTATTCAGAATAAGAAGGTCCGCTTGTATTCAATTACGGTTGATACGGCATACGATACACCAGAAGTGTTAGCTAAATACGCAAAAGTTTACAAACCATGGACCAAATCTTGGTTTTTTGTGACAGATCCTTCTGTTGATATCTTTAAATTTGCCCAGGAAAGTTTATTACAAGATGCACTTGTCAATAAGGAGGGCAGCAAACCATTTATTATTGGGTCTAATTATCTTTTACTTGATACAAAAGGACGGATAAGAGGTATTTATGACATTAATGTCAAAACGGATGTTGACCGCCTTGAGGATGAAATCAAATTATTATTGGTCGAGGAAGTCCGAAACCATCCAGCTACAATAGAACAAAAGAGGTAATTATATCATGGAAGAGAGTCTTAACAAGGAAAAAAAGTATAGTAAATGGATTTGGTTGCTATCGATTGTGATACCGATAGTGGTTGCTATCCTTTTTACGGTGAATTTACAAAAGCTGGGTTATGATGTAAAACCGCTAACATTTTTGCCTCCTATCTACGCGGCTATCAATGGGATTACGGCTGTATTGCTTTTTTGGGCTGTGGCTGCGATAAAAAAGGGTAATAAGCCCCTGCACGAGCGTTTGATCAAAATGTGTATTGCTTGCTCTTTAGCTTTTCTGGCGATGTATGTCGCTTATCACATGACTTCAATCGAAACGAAATATGGCGGCGAGGGAATTTTAAGACCGATCTATTTCTTTATCCTGATCACGCATATTTTGCTTTCCATTATCATCATCCCCTTTGTACTCTTTACATTTGTTAGAGGCATATCGGGTTCTTATGAGCGTCATAAAAAGCTTGCCCGTATTACTTATCCCATGTGGCTTTATGTAGCTGTTACCGGCGTGATCGTTTATTTGATGATCTCTCCGTATTATATTGGTTAGTGGTAAGAGTTGAGGGTCAAGGTATTGTGATGAAATACAATGGCACGCCGGATTCGAGTTGTTTAATCTGGTTTAATATTTAAATGAAATCGGATGCGATGGAGACTATATTCCATGTATCCGGGAGTATAAACAGTATCGGATTAATCAGTTGATTCATATCGGCTAGATGGATCTGTAAAAATCATTCGCATATGAAGCGTATCTGGATTTATCAGGCAGATCGCCTGTTAACGGCGACAGAGGGACAGGAGATTGTTACTGACCTGAAAGCGTTTGCCGAACAATGGAAAGTGCATGGAAAACCACTTTCTGCATCCGCAGAATTGCGGGATAATCTTTTTATCATCCTTAAGGTGGACGAGGAAGTGGCGGCTGCATCAGGTTGTTCTATTGATAGTTCGGTTCGATTTTTAAAAGGAGTTGAATCGAAGTATGGTATTCAACTATTTGATCGAATGCAATTTGCATATAAAGGGGATCAGGGAATAGGCGTGGTTAACCATGACGGATTTGAGAAGTTATTGGCAGACGGTACCATCAACGATAATACCTTAGTATTTGATAATACCATTACCCATGAGCATCAAATGGAAGACGCTTGGGTAATACCCTTCCATCAAAGCTGGCATAAACGACTTTTTAGATAGGTTGTAAAACCATTTTATATAAGAAAGGCCATAGTTACATATGGCCTTTCTTTTTGATCTATAGATCTGTATTGCTTCTCTTCTGATCGATCCGCCGAACAGCGATGGTTTCGCTTATTCAGGAATAGTATAATGATGCATATATTTTGCTATCGCATTTGCACGTCTATTGACATAAGCAGAAGGGTTACGCGCATCCCATTCTCTTGGGTTTGGCAATATGGCTATAATCAATGCGGCCTGTTTTTTGGAAAGATTGCTGCCTGTTTTGCTAAAATAATACGAAGCTGCCGCATCCGCACCATAAACTCCCTGTCCCATTTCAATCACATTAAGATAAACTTCGAGGATGCGTTTCTTGCTCCAGAATGTTTCGATAAGAATGGTAAAGTAGGTCTCGAAGCCTTTTCTTAACCAGGAGCGCCCTGGCCATAAAAAGACATTTTTGGCTACCTGCTGACTGATTGTACTTCCGCCGCGTAATTTCTTTCCCTGTGCATTTTTTTTAATGGCATTCTGAATTCCTTGCATGTCGAATCCCCAGTGTGTCATAAAGTGAGCGTCTTCTCCGGCAATGGCCGCTAACTTTAGGTTGTCCGAAAGTTCATCGTAATCCAGCCAGTTTTTTTCCAGTTTAAATCCCTTGCCCTGTTCTTTTAGCTCAAACCCACGTTGAATCATCAACCAAGTGATGGGAGGATTAATAAACCGCAGGCTAATGACCCAAAAGAGTGAAATGCCAATAAAATAGAGTACTACCCGTGTCACAATGCGCAGGATAGGAGATTTTATGGACTTCAATGGGTTGAAGGATTTTTTTTTGAAGGTATTTTGTTGTTTGCTGGACGTATTTTGTTTACCAGATCTTTTGATGGCCATGACTAATTTTTTTCGGATACAAACTTAGCTTATATTCTTGTTTAATGGAAATGATTTTGTCGAGAAGTTGAGTGTATCGTTTGCCAAAGCGACGATATTATCCTATTTTTACGCTTCATAAAAATTGATTTTAAAAGTTGGCAAAAGAAAAGAAAGTGACCCCATTGATGCAACAGTACAATGCGATCAAGATTAAGTATCCTGGAGCGTTGTTGTTGTTCCGTGTTGGCGATTTTTACGAGACATTTGGTGAGGATGCGATCAAAGCTGCCCAGATTTTGGGCATCGTTTTGACAAAGCGTGGCAATGGCTCGGAATCGGAAACTGCATTGGCTGGTTTTCCCCATCATTCATTGGAAACCTATCTTCCGAAACTGGTGCGTGCTGGCCAACGGGTGGCGATCTGTGATCAGCTGGAGGATCCGAAGACGACAAAAACAATTGTTAAGCGCGGTGTGACCGAGCTAGTGACACCTGGAGTCTCCTACAGTGACAATATTGTTCAACAGAAATCGAATAATTATTTAGCATCAATTTTTATCGAAAAGGAGCGGATCGGTATTTCTTTCTTAGATATTTCAACAGGTGAATTTCTGGTTGCTCAAGGTAGTGTGGCCTATATAGATAAATTGCTTCAAGGTTTTAAACCGAGAGAAATTATTCTTTCAAAAAAACAGAGCAAGGAGTTTACAGAGCAGTTTGGATCACAATATTACACCTATTTTCTTGACGAGTGGCCTTATACGGGTGATTATGCCACTGAAACGCTATTGAAGCATTTTGAAGTCTCCTCGATGAAAGGATTTGGTGTGGACCGCATGACTGCAGGAGTTGTTGCTGCTGGTGTAGCATTGCATTACCTCAATGAAACCGAGCATCGTAATCTGCAACACATTTCTACGCTTTCCCGTATTGAAGAGGACCGTTTTATGTGGCTGGATCGTTTTACGATTCGCAATTTGGAATTAATCGGATCGTTGAATGAAAATGCGGTAACGCTATCCGATGTATTGGATCATACATCCAGTCCAATGGGAGCGCGTCTGCTCAAGCGCTGGATCGTGATGCCGCTCAAAGACAAAAAGAGTATTCAGGAGCGATTGAATGTGGTCGATTTCTTTTTCACTAACCGTGATTTGCGGGATGAGCTGATTGGTCAGATCAAGCAGGTGGGAGATCTGGAACGTTTAATTTCCAAGATCGGACTGCAAAAAGCGAATCCGCGGGAAATTGTGCAATTGAAGCGCGCATTATATGCTATTGAGAAATTGAAGGAACTTACGGATCGTAAAGATGCTGATGCTCTTCGGACAATCTCAGATCAGTTAGATGCTTGTGCTGTTATACGTGAAAAAATCGAGCAACAGGTTCAGGCGGAGCCTCCTGCCGCAATCAATAAGGGGAGTGTAATCGCGGAAGGGGTGGACCCTGAATTGGATCGATTGCGCAAGATCGCTTTTGGTGGCAAGGATTATCTGCTTGAGATCCAAAAAAGGGAAGCGGAACTCACAGGGATTCCTTCTTTAAAAATAGCGTTCAATAATGTTTTCGGTTATTATCTGGAGGTCACAAATACGCACAAAGATAAGGTTCCGACGACGTGGATCCGTAAACAGACACTGGTGAATGCTGAACGTTACATTACGGAGGAACTTAAAGAATATGAAGAACAGATTCTCGGTGCTGAGGAGAAGATACAAGCGCTTGAGAATAGATTATATGCTGAGCTATTGGTTGCCATTGCTGAATACATCAAACCTATTCAACTCAACGCCCAGCTCATAGCCAAGTTGGATGTACTGCTTAACTTTGCTGTTGTAGCGGAGAAAAACTATTATGTAAAACCCGAAGTCAGCGAGAGCAAGATTTTGGATATTAAAGGTGGAAGACACCCTGTCATTGAAAGAAACCTGCCGATAGGTGAGGATTATATTACCAATGATACTTTTTTAGATCCGAAAACACAGCAGATTATTATTATTACGGGCCCTAACATGGCGGGTAAATCTGCATTGCTCCGTCAGACTGGATTGATCGTGTTAATGGCGCAAATTGGTTGTTTTGTGCCAGCAAAAGAGGCTAAGATTGGCCTGGTTGACAAAATTTTCACCCGTGTAGGTGCTTCGGACAATCTTTCTTCGGGTGAATCTACGTTTATGGTGGAGATGAATGAAACCGCGAGCATCATGAATAATCTATCGGACCGCAGTCTTATTCTTTTGGATGAAATCGGTCGTGGTACAAGTACTTATGACGGTATTTCTATTGCCTGGGCTATTGCCGAGTTTTTACATAATCATCCTGCTGCTAAGGCAAAAACCTTGTTTGCCACGCATTACCATGAATTAAACGAGCTGACTACTTCGTTGGATCGTATAAAAAACTATAATGTAACGGTGAAGGAGGTTAATAACAAAGTTATTTTCTTGCGTAAACTTGTTCCAGGAGGCTCAGAGCATAGTTTCGGAATCCATGTGGCAAAGCTCGCTGGAATGCCGCAAAAGTTGCTTAATCGGGCCAATCAAATTTTGAAAAGGCTGGAGCAGGAGCGCACAGGTGGTGAGCAGATTAAAGATAGCATGCGCAAAATCCAGAAACAGGCCTACCAATTGCAGATGTTTTCTATTGATGATCCTGTCTTGAATAAGATCAGGGATATGCTGAATAACCTGGATGTTAATTCGCTTACTCCGGTTGAAGCATTAATGAAATTGGATGAGATACAACGCCTTTTGAAGAATTAAATCTTCCTTTTGGCTTGGGAAATTGATCTCAAGCGGAATTTTTTTCGATTTATATACGCCAGATGATGTTTTGTAAGATAGACATCATCTGGCGTATTTTTTTCTGAAAGTGTCTGGTCTTATTGGCCAGAAAGAACCTTCAGCTCGCTTTCATTGCTGTTGGTGTCTGCGAAGTCATCAGGTTTTTGAGGGCTATTTGCCTAAAACCTGAAGAATAGCTCCAAGCTTCCATAATTTGCCTGTATCGGGATCAATACCTTGCTGCTTGCATCATAAGGCGTGTAATGATAGCCGAGTTCGAAACCAATGTACTTTTGGTTTTTCATGCGAAATAGGGATGCGAGACCAAGTCCTAAGTGCACATTATTGATGGTTACCATACGATCGGTGTATCCGCCATCATAATAATAACCATCCGGATCATAATAACCGGAGGAATAAGCACTTTCTGTGATGCCGGTATCTGTAATATCTATGCCAAGGATACCTTTTGGAATCAGTATAAATTTGTCGTTGTCAAAAACTTTGTAACCTACAGCACCGCCCATAAATGCGGTCGCTGAAGAATTGACCGAAACATTGGAGCCCTCGTAATTGTAATCAATATTGCGGTCGTTTGAGTTGATGCGCACCTTGAAGCCACCTTCGAAAATAAATTTTCTTTCCAGCGAGCTCATCAGCATAAATCCAAAGTTTATGTTGGTTCCGAAAATTTTGTTGGCTCCGCCAAGTGGGGTGACTACGCCGATTGAAGGAACATAGCCCAGTTTGGCTTTCTGTCTATCTCTGTACACTTTGGGGACTGGAAACCGCTGTTGATTATCTTGTTCGTTAGCTTGTTGGTCTTGTACGGCATTGGCAACTTCAGTATCTGAAAAAAGCTCTAAAATAGTTTTTTCCTGATCGGTTAACGTATAACTATCGGAAGCAAGCAGGGCTTTGGCTCTTACTTTTATCAGGCCGTCCAGGGGATGCCTTAATGGCACGAAATTGTATTTTTCCTTATGCTGTTCGTATTGTGTTGAAAAATCGTCCTGGTCTGCCGCATCCAGTCTTTGTAGAAAATTTTTATCGAATTGATTGTCTATATAATTTTTGATCTCTGTTGTGGTATTCTTTTTTTCAATGATGTATATAAGAATACGTAAACGCTGTACAAACTCGTTGGTACCACAGCTAGCTTGTATACTATTGAGTAAAGGATCAATTTTGTCAAAGTCATTGTTGTTCAATGTTTTTGTCAATAAGGGAAGTATTTCAGTTGTATGCCGGTCACAATTCTCTTGTGCATGCAATAGTTTTGTAGGAAGCACACCGATGATGATCAATATCATAAAAGCAAGCTGACGGATATTCATGGCTTATATAGATTTGTTGCTGACTAAATTAGCAAATAAATTGCAGGATACACTGGTTTGTTTGTACCAAAGGTTCTAAAAGTTTTATCTTTGATGTATGGCGTCGATATTTCGGTTTAAACAGTTTGAGGTTGATCAGTCTGACTGTGCAATGAAAATTAACACAGATGGTGTACTGCTGGCTTCCTTGCTGGAAGTAGAACCTGTGGACCGGATACTGGACGTAGGTACAGGTACGGGAGTCATTGCATTGATGTTGGCTCAACGGCTCGTAGACAGTAGGGTAGAGGCTGTCGAAATTGACCCTTTGGCTGCTGCGATGGCTGACAGAAACTTCCGTAATTCCATTTTCCAGGAACGTTTAGTGCTGCATGCTTCCTCCTTTCAACAAATGGATGTACAAGGGCATTACGATCTGATCGTATCAAATCCACCCTTTTATACAGATTCCTTACATAACCCGGATGAACGCAAGAAGCTGGCGCGACATACCGATCTGGATTTTTTTGCTGAACTGCTGGATTTCGCCGCTTTACGTTTATCGGATCGGGGAAAATTAGTGTTGATCGTTCCAACGGCATTAGCGGAAACGTTGACTAAAATTTCGGCGGAAAGGGGATTATACTGTTCCAGTGAAGTACAAATAAGCTCCTTTGAAGGGGAATCGGCCATTCGGAAAATCGTTACATTTGAACGCTTACGCGTCGAACTGCTCGCTCAACGTACGTTTGTTATTTATGCCGCCAAGGGTATTTATTCAGAAGCTTATCGAAATGCCTTGGCACCTTATTTTTTAGCTTTTTAAGTGATGACAAAGATCGGATTACTCTCGGATACACATTCTTTTTTAGATGAAGCTGTATTTACTCATTTTGCAGCCTGCGACGAGATATGGCATGTGGGCGATTTTGGTGATCCTGATGTTGCGGATCGGTTAGCCGCTTTTAAGCCACTGCGCGGAGTATACGGAAACATTGATGGTCAGGAAATTCGTTTACAATTTCCAGAAGATTTGAGGTTTAGGTGTGAGGAAGTGGACGTATTTATGACACATATTGGTGGTTATCCGGGGAAATATGCTGCACGCATAAAAGGGGAATTGATGAAAAATCCACCTAAATTATTTATTACTGGACATTCACATATCTTAAAGGTTATCTTCGACCCCAAGATCCATTGTCTCCATCTCAACCCTGGGGCGGCAGGTAAGCAGGGCTGGCACAAAGTAAGGACATTAATGCGGTTTGAGATCAATAAAGATAAAATTGAGAACCTGGAGGTTATTGAACTCAAAGACCGTTAAGTCACCTAGATTCTTCTTCAGTCTTTTTTATGAATAGACAGCCGGACGATACTTTGGGTAATGGCAAAGAGATCGTGCGGTACATTCGGCTCTAATGTCACTAACATGCCTTTCGTTAGACTGATTTTGCTTCCGTTAACGCCAAAATCAATATTGCCTTCGACAATTTCCACAATAATTGATGCAGCTGTTGTATGCTCCTTTAGATATTGCCCTTCTGCAAAAGCCAAGCGATATTCTTTGCTGCCATTTGTTTCTAGCAGGAGGTCCATTTTGGGTTTTTTGTCCTGAAATGTGACGTTTTGAAAAATAGATGCTGTCTGCATGGATTATCTGTTGTTGCTGATATATTGTTGATAAAGGTCCTGTAAATAGGTCTGTAAGATCAGGGCGTGGGTATGCAAGGTATCATGGGTGGCATATAATAACGTAATGATTTCTTGTTGCTTGTTGTGGTCAAGAAATTCCTTGCAATAGTTGTTATGCTTTAGTTCTGTTCGATATTTTTCCGAGAAGTCATCCCACAAAGCTGGATTGTGGTGATACCAGATCCGAAGTTCTTTTGAAGGGGCAAGATTCTTATTCCATTCAGACAAATGAGCCTTTTCCTTTGTTATTCCACGAGGCCAAAGTCTATCGATGAGTACACGATACCCATCACTAGGGGAAGCTGCATCATATATTCTTTTTAGCACAATTTTCATGGCTATATATTATAAAATAACACTATTACTGATGTAAAATAAATATATGATTTTCAGCTGTAAAATGTGTCAGCTCGTTATCTTATTTCTTCTATAAATCGAAAGAATTTCCCTCTCGGATAGACGGGAAGAAGTTGGTGAAAACGATGGAAAGTTTCCTATTGCGGGAGTTTTAAAAGAAGTTTCTCAGGTACTATAGTGAATCACGAACTTCAAGAAGAAAGTTCTTCAAGCGCTCCAATGAATCTACAACACGTTGATTTTCTTTTGCCTCAGATTTGTTGTCACGCAGGTAATCACGTGCACCCTGTAGGGTATAACCTTTATCTTTAACCAAATTGAAGATGATCTTTAAATTGGCAATATCTTCTTGCGTAAATAAGCGATTGCCTTTTTTATTTTTCTTAGGTTGTAGAATGTCAAATTCACGCTCATAAAAACGTATTTGGGACGCATTTACATCAAACATTTCTGTAACTTCTCCCATTGTATAATACAATTTATTTATTTCACGCTCTTTGTACGGCATATCTTCACGATTAATCTATAGCAAACTTAATAAAAATTCCAATTCAAAAAGAAATTTTTGCGATCTCTTATCTGATTAGGGACTGACCGAGAGGGATATGGTACAATTTATGAGAAGCCAATAATAATTGTGTATAAAGGGAAATTTTTCTAAGTTTGACTAGTTTGAAAACGGTCTAAACATCATATATGATTATAGTTAGCAAATTTTGGACGAATTTCTTCTCTTTTGGAAAAGCCAATGCAATTACTATTTATCCTTTTATCTTTCTGAAAAATACCTTTTTTAAACAGCAGGACGACTTGATTCGTCATGAGCGTATACATTTGCGACAGGCGCTTGAATTAGGTATTCTCTTTTTCTATGTATGGTATCTCATAGAATTTGTCGTTCATTTTATTCAATTTAGAGATTTTGATAAAGCCTACCGGCGTATTTCTTTTGAGCGGGAAGCGTATGACAGGGAGGGCGAAACAGATTATTTGTCCAAAAGAAAAATATGGGCTTTTTGGCGATATCTTTAAAAAGATGGCCTATTCAACCCTGCCATAAAAGCCTCATAAGGTCATAGGCACAACAATTATGAGCTGAATTGAAGATGCTTTCTAGCCGATAAAATAGACACTTTCAAAAAAGAAAGCGGTGCCAAGAATATTCTTGGCACCGCTTTCTTTTTTATTTTGAGGATGATTATCCCACTAATTTAAGATAAGTAGCTACTTTGTTTTTTAACTGTCTACGGTCGACAATGAAATCCAAAAATCCATGCTCAAGAACAAATTCTGAAGTCTGGAATCCTTTTGGAAGATCCTTTTTGATTGTTTCTTTAATGACACGTGGTCCTGCAAATCCGATTAATGCTCCCGGTTCTGCGATATTTACATCACCTAACATCGCGTAAGATGCTGTAACTCCTCCTGTCGTAGGGTCAGTCAATAAACAAACGTAAGGAAGTCCTGCCTTTGCCAATAACGCTAATTTAGCCGAAGTTTTAGCCATTTGCATCAATGAAAATGCGGCTTCCATCATACGTGCACCTCCTGATTTGGAGATTAGCATAAATGGAATTTTATGCTCAATACAGTAATCTATCGAACGCGCGATTTTTTCACCAACGACAGATCCCATTGATCCGCCGATGAAACTAAAGTCCATACAAGCAATAACGATGTCTTGACCATTCATTTTTCCATGGCCAGAACGTAAAGCATCTTTCAGGCCTGTTTTGGCTTGACTTTCCTTTAAACGTTCAGGGTATGGCTTTGAATCGAAAAATTCTAATGGATCACCAGAATTTAGATTAGGAAATAGTTCTGTAAATTCGTTATTGTCAAATAAAATTGAAAAATATTCTTTGGAGCCAATTCTTAAGTGGTGCCCACAATATTGACAAACATAGTCGTTTTCTACTTGTTCAAGATGCAACAATGGTTTTTTACATGTGGGACATTTGTTCCACATACCATCAGGTGCTTCTTTTTTATTAGCGGTAGCTGTGCTAATACCAGCTTTTTCTCTTTTAAACCAACTCATACGATAGTTCTTATTCGATTACAAACTTATATAAATTTGCTTTTATATACAATTATAATTGTGTTGAATGTACATGCCAAGCGATTAAAACTCCTTGTGTAACAGGGCTTCTATAAATAGGGGAAATGCGGGTAACAATTGGGATATATAAGGTATTTAGCTGATTATTAGGTTAGAATTGAATTTTGGACCGGAGGATTAGTCAAAAAAA
>NZ_DKSP01000238.1:0-1983 GCF_002472745.1 Sphingobacterium sp. UBA7253
AAAAGCTCTAACGAAAGTTAGAGCTTTTTTTGTTTCCTATTTTTATTCGTCCCGTAAGCTATTTACAGGATTAGCTATGGCTGTTCGGATAGCCTGCCAACTTACTGTAATTAATGCGATACCTATTGTTACTAGTCCCGCCAGCACAAACATCCACCATTGGATTTCGATGCGGTAAGCAAAGTCTTCCAGCCATTTGTTCATGGTTAGCCAGGCGATCGGCGAGGCAATTATCAAGGCAATTAATACGGGTTTTATAAAATCTCTGGACAATAATGTAGTGACACCCGATACCGAAGCGCCAAGCACCTTGCGAATTCCGATCTCTTTGTTTCGTTTGGCAGCCGTAAATGAGGCTAAACCATAGAGGCCTAGGCACGCGATAAATATGGCCAATCCAGAAAAAAGACTGAGTATACGTTGTTGCCTAAGATCAGTTTTGTACAGCATATCGAATTTCTGGTCCAAAAAACTGTATTCAAACGGATATAATGGGGCTACTTTCCCAAATGCGGTTCTGATAGTTTTTAGAGCTTCAGGGAAATCTTTTGTGTTTAAGCGGATAAGGGCTACCCTTAGATCATCAGAAGGGGCAACAACTAATGCATCCATGTTTTCTTTTAGGGATAGGAAGTTAAAATCATCAATTACACCAATGATTGTCCGGGGGGATTGATCGCGGATCGTATTTTTTATCCATTTGCCAATGGCCTGTTCGGGAGTAAATCCAAGCATCGATGCTGCAGTACGATTGACTAATACAGCCCTAGTGGAGTCGGTCGAGTGTTGTATTGAAAAGTTTCGGCCTGCTATTATTTTGAGTTTCAAGGTACTTACATAGTCAAAATCAGTGAACTCTGTCCTTGACTTCCACTTCTCACCGTTTTTTCCTTCGACCTCGAATGTGTGGTTATCGAAGAAGCCGCCCGGTTCACCGGACATAAAGGAGACCGATGTAATGTCGCTGCTCGCAGATAATTCGTTCTTGAATGTACGCAGGTTGTTATACAGTTCTTCATTGTCTATTGGAATAACCACTGTCTGTTGGTCGTCATAGCCAAGTCCCAGTTCTTTTACATATTTCATCTGCTTAGAGATAATCAATGTACCGATGATCAGTAAAATAGATATGCTGAATTGGAACACCACTAATGTATGGCGGAACAGTGTGCCGCCCTTGCCTAAGCGTAATTTACCTTTTAATGCCTGTATAGGGGAGAAGGTCGAAAGGTATAATGCGGGGTAACTTCCCGCTAATAGACCTACTATAATGATAACTGCAATCAAAAAAATATAGATCGGCCATGAATTCCATGGGACTGTTAGGCTGTATCCNNAATAGTTGATTGTATACAGGCATAAGTAGTTGCAGTAGACACATGGCGAGCGCGCAGGATATGCTGGTTAATAAAATGGATTCTCCGATAAACTGTCCCATTAATTGAAGACGTTGTGCGCCAAGCACCTTTCTTAAACCAACTTCTTTCGATCGGTCAACTGCACGTATTGTTGAGAGATTCATGAAATTGATGCAGGCGATAATCAATATAAGTATGGCGATGGAAAGAAAAATGTAAATAACCTTTTTGTCGCCATGTTTTGCGCTGTCAAATGCGCTGTGGGATTCAAGATAGACGTCTCGTAGCGGTGTAAGCGCAAGATCAAAATGAATGCCCATATTGGTAGAAACTGCTTTCATATGCCTATTCATGAAATCAGGAAACTGCTTTTCCAATTGCCTAGCATCCTTATGTTCGTCAAGTAAGATGTAAGTGAATAAATTGTTGTTTTGCCAGGCTTTAAAGGGTTCGGTATCGAGATAATTGGATAAGGGGATAATGAGATCAAAATCCAGATGTGAATTGACCGGAAGATCTTTAGCGATCCCAGTAACGGTTAATTGTTTATTTTTATCAAGCTGCAGTATTTTACCGATAGGATTTTCATTTCCAAAATATTTCTTCGCAGTTGTTTCCGTGAGCA
>NZ_DKSP01000238.1:2106-2983 GCF_002472745.1 Sphingobacterium sp. UBA7253
TCGCAGTTGTTTCCGTGAGCACAACACTTGTTGGATTTTTTAAAACAGTCGTTGGATTCCCTTTGATTAGCGGAAAACTAAATAGTTCAAAGAAATCGTCATCTGCAATAAAGAGTTTCTTTTCATTGAATGCAATGTTGCCAACAGAGAATAACCCATTGGCAGGCATTACCCGTACAGCTTTTTTGATATCATCGGGATAATCGGTTAATAAGGCCGTGGCATAGGGTGCGGATAAATAAGGTGCACGGTCCTTGGTGTTGTCAAAACCACGTATGACCCGATAGATGCGACCGCCTTGGCTGTGAAACTTATCAAAGCTAAACTGATTGGCGATAAACAGGAATATCATTGCGCAGACGGTGATGCCTATTGTTAAGCCAAGGATATTGATAAAGGAAAAAACCTTGTTCTTAATAAGGTTTCTCCAGGCGATTTGGAAATAGGTCTTTATCATACTTTTTGTTATAAGTGTTCATTCTGAACTTATGGTAATCAATCCCGTTGAAGGATAGGTTGATTTCTATTTTGAAAAAAATGTTCAATGGATCAATTTCAAAAAAGCGGCCAAAGGGCTAAAGTATTTTTAGTCAATAGATTGTATTCTTTCTTTTTGTGGTTAAAGTGTTTGGATTCGAACACTTCATGTTCATATTCGAACAGGCTACAGTGGGGAGGTCAAAAAGATTTTAATTGACAGGTGAGCGCTTGATCGAAGTGACAAATATTCGAAATAGCATCAGATTTGATGTATAAAGGAGAGCTATGTATCGTCAGGGCAAAGAGTATGTCGCAATATAACAACTTGTTAGTTTTATTTTATGTTTTTCATTTGCAAATAATTTGTAAGAAGCGTATATTTGTGCCACACAAAACA
>NZ_DKSP01000058.1:0-23888 GCF_002472745.1 Sphingobacterium sp. UBA7253
TTTCAATTTTGCGGTAGGCAGGAGACTTCCCGAAGGAACACCGATGGAAAATAAGGTTAAATCCCGGCGCCCCATGGTTGAATACACCTTATTCATTAATTGATCTGGTTCTCGGTTATTGGCGATTGGAATAGGTTGACTGGCTGCGGCCAAAGGAAGCTGCAAATAGTTTGGAGGACTAACGAAGTAGCCGGACTGAGGTTTGGACCGTATAAGTGAACGTCCTTCAAGCTCTAAAAATATCCTTTTTGCGGTATTTATACTGATACCGTGTTCAGCACTTAGATTTCTCACTGAAGGTAGTTTCTCGCCAGCTTTTAAGACACCTGAATTAATCTTATTCGCAATATTGTCTGCTATTTCATTATACAAATAATCTTTTTTCATAAAATAAGGATTAATATCTGTCTTCAAAGGTAACTGTGTCCATTGAATTATCAAAAACTGTGACTGTGCTTAGTTCTTGTAATGGACGAACTTTGTGTAAAAGATTGATACATGGCGCAATTAAGTATAAGTAAATTACAGGAAAATACCGCAAGCGGTTGGTTAAACGGTTTTATTGGGGTGGTATTATTTAGTGGTTCGTTGCCGGCAACACGAATGGCGGTTTTAGCATTTGACCCCGTATTTGTGACGCTAGCCAGAGCTTCGATTGCAGGTATATTGGCACTGGTAACATTGATCGTTTTTAAGGAAAAACGCCCAGAAAGAAAACAATTGGGTTCGCTATGCATCGTTGCAATAGGATGTGTCGTTGGATTTCCCTTACTGAGTGCTTTAGCCCTGCAGCACATCACGTCTGCGCACTCTATCGTTTTTATCGGTATTTTGCCCGTATCGACAGCCGTATTTGGTATTATACGCGGTGGCGAGCGTCCGAAGCCAATCTTTTGGCTGTTCTCTGCTTTAGGGAGCCTACTGGTGATCGGCTATGCGCTGGCACAAGGACTAACAGCCTCACCTTTAGGTGACGTTTTAATGATTTTATCGGTCATTCTCTGTGGTTTGGGCTATGCTGAAGGCGCTAAATTGACCAAGACACTGGGTGGTTGGCAGGTCATTTCCTGGGCCCTGGTTTTGTCGCTGCCGCTGATGTTGCCACTTACTTTTATCTATCTTCCATCCACTTTTGATGCTGTACCTATGGGCGCCTGGGCTAGTTTAGCCTATGTTTCTTTGTTCAGTATGTTTATTGGCTTTGTTTTTTGGTATAAAGGACTTGCCCAAGGTGGCACGGCGACTATCGGACAGTTACAGTTATTACAGCCATTCTTTGGTTTGGCTTTAGCCGCCTGGCTTCTTCATGAACAAGTCAGTGTTGGCATGCTTGCTGTAACAGTTGGTGTTATCCTCTGTGTCGTAGCGACGAAGAAATTTGCCCAATAAATGCATTAGAAAAATAGAACTGGTTTATAGGTTCTCTCGGAAAACCATAAATTTATTAACTTTAACTTTTAGGGCATCGTTCGAGGTGTATTTGATCGAATGATGTCTATTATCTTGTATTGACAAAGACAATAGCGTATGATTTTACCGTTTGAACCTTATAATCCGATATGGAAAGCGAATTTCGACAGCATTCAAAATGAACTTCTTGCATTGTTGAAACCTATAAGGTCGAGGGTAGATCACATAGGCAGTACGGCCGTTGAGGGATTGTCTGCCAAACCAATCATTGATATATTGATCGGTCTTGAGGAAGAAAATGACCTTGATCGCATTCCGTTCCTGTTGCAGGGTAAATGCTATGTATATTATGAAAAATATAATGAGGATATGCCTTACAGACGTTTTTTTGTCGCCCTGATTGATCGGCCTGAAGTATTGGGGTTGCCAGAGCACATTGCACCCGACGATGAAATTCCAGTACGATTGCATGATCATTCGCTACGGATAGCGCATATTCACAGCATACCCTTGCAATCAGAACACTGGTTGCGCCATATCGCGTTTCGCGATTATCTGCGTGTACATGAAGAAGTAAGAGATCAGTATCAGGCGATCAAAGAAAAGTTGGTACTCCAGCAATGGAAAGATGGGAACGACTATAATGACGCCAAAGATGAATTTTTGAAAGAGCACGAAGCAAAAGCTGTGGAATGGTACAAAAAAGTTTACGGAACAATAAAATAGTAGAACAATGGAACGTTGCACAATAGCGTGGAGGCAAGGGATTACATTGTTAAGAAATTAGTGCAATAAGAGATAGATTTAGGTATGAGTACATTTTTGTCAGAATTTGAGGATATTATCCATGATTTTACCCAGCAAATTATGGAATTAAACGAGGACGATTTTAATATGAAATTGGGACAAAATAAGTGGAGTAAAAAAGAAATTCTAGGTCATTTAGTCGATAGCGCTTTTGTAAATTACGGACGGTTTATAAGAGCTCAATTTGAAGAAAATCCAAAAATATACTATGATCAGGTAGCCTACTGTTCATCTGCTGACTATCAACATGCTGAGACCGTTAAATTATGCAATCTATGGCGATCGGTAAACGAGCAATTGTTGTTTTTGTTTCAGCATATAATTGCGAATAAACTGACACAAAGGACTTGTAATGACCATAGCCTCGAATTTTTAATGCATGACTATGTGATGCATTTGAAGCATCACAGAAATCAGATTTTGCCTGAATGATGAAATTTAATCCCTGATGAGTGGTGTCCTTACTTCTCAAGGACCTTTTTGATAATATCAATTAAGAATTAAAGTATTTCTTTTATAATTAATAACTGCAAAACAATTGTCAGTGTAAACTTGTTGTCTAATAGGTGGTTCTATAGTTTTTACGCTAAGACTACCCAAAATAGATCGATGTACTGGCATATCCCACGAAAATACGAAGAGACTCTCTGCTACACTTCAAAAGGACACTAATTTTTAAAATATATGAAATCGAAGTCATTTTTAACCGCAATTGTCTCAAGCTTCTTATTGTTGGCTTGTAGTACCTCCACAAGGATAACAGATGTCTATAAAAATAGAGATCTGACTCCAAAACAATACCAAACAATATTCATTATTGCGATGACAAACCATGCTAAAGCACAGGAAGTCATTGAATCCAATTTGGCTGAAGCGGCTTCCATGCATGGCTACAAGGCTATTAAAAGTACTGATGTTTTTAAACGCACGTTCACCAAAGATGAAAGTCAAAATAGAGATTTAGTGATGAAAGCAGTACACAGTCTGAATGCGGATGCTATTTTTACTGTTACCCTGATCGACAAAACCAGCGAAACCCGATATGTACCGGGAAGTGGACCTTATATGCCTTATCCGAGGTTTGGATGGTATGGTAATTTTTGGAGCTATTACTCCCATTGGTACCCGATTGCATACGATCCTGGATATTATACCACGGATAAAATGTACTATCTGGAAAGCAATCTATATGACGTTAGTTCCGAACAACTGGTTTGGAGTGTGCAGTCTGAAACAATCAACCCTTCCAGCTTAGCTGATTTTTCTAAAAGTTATACGAAAGCCCTTATTAAGGCTCTAGAAAAGGATATGTCCACTAAATAACCATCGATAAAAGTATATTTAAAAGCTAGCTTTAAATTAAATCGTTATATTGGTATATAATTATTCTTTATGATAATAATATAGCCTCGTTAAATGTTTTTTATAGTATATTTGTAAACTAATTTGTGGTAGTGTTGTTATATTGACAAGCAATAAAGTTAGTTCAAATAAGATGAGGTAATGAGGTACAAAATATATAGAGAACAACAATTGGCCTGCGATTTGGATACCGCTTGGTCTTTTTTTTCTTCACCCATGAATCTTTCAGAAATTACACCAAAAGATATGGGGTTTGTTGTCGTCTCAGACTTTCGTCGGCAAGAAATTTCTGAGGGAATGATCATTGATTATTTGGTATCTCCGATCCTTCGGTTTCCGCTGAAGTGGAAGACCAAAATAACGCAAGTGGAAAAGAATAAAAGTTTTACTGATTTTCAACTAGAGGGACCTTATGCCTATTGGAATCATTTTCATGAGTTTATTCCGAATGAAAAAGGAGTGCTCATGAAAGACAGGGTAGATTATGAATTGCCTTTGGGAATTCTAGGCACAATTGTGCATGGAGTTTTTGTTAAAAAAAAGTTGGAGCAAATCTTCGATTACCGTTATCAGGTTTTAGAAAAATTATTTAATCAAACTAAGAATTAGTGATAACGAGTCTATTGCAGTTCACGTGACCGGCGGAAGGAGGTCAAATGAGCTTTTAAACATATTTTATGCTGTATACAATGAAGAAAATCTATCAAATAACCAATGGAGTTGCTTTGGTCATTACGGTGATTATTAATTACCTATCCAATACGGGAATTTTTAATGGGGAGACCATGGCAACGGTTTCTGCTAAATATCAAAATCTATTTACACCCGCGGGATATGCCTTTACCATATGGGGCCTCATTTATTTGGGGTTGTTTGGATTTGTAATTTATTTTGGTCCTTTTGTCAGACAGACAAACGAAAAGGAAAAAGTAGTTTTAAAAGTCGGATGGTGGTTCTTGATTTCTTGTCTAGCAAATAGTCTATGGGTCATTACCTGGTTGTATGACTATACCTTTTTGACTATTTTATTAATGATCTTACTTTTTGTGTCGCTATTAAAGATAATTCACCATACACAATCTATTGTGTTTCATGCTGCACGCAGCAAGCGTATATTTCTTAAGTTCCCTTTTCAACTTTATGCAGGATGGATTTCAGTGGCTTTGATTGCCGACATTGCAGCCTATCTCACGAAGATAGGCTGGGACGGTTTTGGATTATCAGCTACAACATGGGTTATTATCATGTTTGCAATTGCATTAATCATTCACTTATTGATGATATGGCAACGTCATATGCCCTTATTTGGACTTGTAGCTGTATGGGCTTTAATAGCAATTTCAGTTGCTAATAAATTAGTTAATAGCACTGTATATATAGCGGCTATAATAGCGGCTCTTATTGTTTTGCTAAATGTAATTGTATACTATATCCAATATCGTAAGCGACTGCCTGTCTAGTGCTTACTGGTAAATTATAGTGGTTTAGCAATCAAAGTTTAAGCTTTCCATAGTATTGTAGCCAGCTGCTATTTTATTGCTGATTCAGCAATCAATAGCTTTTGAAATTCTTTTCCGATAAATGGATTGATGACATGCTGAAATCCTTTTTGCAGCGTAAAGACAGTGATAGTCGCATCAGACTCCGGTGAATAGATGACATCTGTTCCCCACCAACCGCCATGATAGTAAGCGTTGAACCCCATGTCAAAATGATAAATTCCTAAACAGTATTTAGATTTATCTGGTGGTAAGACGTAGGTATGCATCGCTTCAAGAAGTTGTTTATCCTGAATGATTTTTCCGTCAAATACATATTGGAAAAATAGGGCTGCCTCTTTGGCTGTCGCTGCTATCCCACCGCCTCCGTACAGATCCCATGAAGGATCAATGGCATACGAGTCCCAGTTGTACTTGCTTGCGTACTGATGGGCGAGAGGCAGGGGTTTTCAGGATATTGTTCTACGTTTATAAACCATGTCTTTGTTAGGTTTAATTCTTTGTATCTAAGTAAGTTTCGGATGGCTGCATAGAATGGCTGCTGTGTTTTTTGCTCAATAATTTCGGTAAGAAGTAAATAATTAATATCAGCGTAACTAAATTTTTCACCGACAGGCTGAGGGTTTCCGATATCGATGGATCTTTTGATCTGCTCGTCTTTTTTCCACTTATATTTAGGATGTTGATTGACGAATTCAAAATAAGCTTCATCTACATAATCTTGAATTCCCGAAGTGTGTGAGAGCAAATTCTTTATCGTAATTACCGCTAGATTATAACCATCGCTTTCAAATAAATGACGTGTTTTTTTTGATAATAAATTTGCAATTGGTTGATCAATAGAAAGTTCACCTTTTTCTACCAATCTTAGGATTGCTGCAGCGACATAGGGTTTCGTGTTGCTTGCAATCAAAACAGGCTGTTGGTCTTCTAGCGCTTGGTTCGTGCTGGTGTCTGCTACATCTTTTGCATAGCTCCAGGAAATATTATGTTTCGGTGCTTCTACATGAACAATAATCCCCACAGCATCCTTATTTTTATCATAAATAGAATCTACTTTTTGTTTAAAAACGGTCTGTAATTGAGCAAATCCGATCAACGGAGTAAATAAGGTATTTAATAACACTATTTTTTTCATATGTTCTTTTCTAAACATTGTGCCTCAGACTCAAAAACTCTCTTAGCATTTGCTAAGTATATTTCTTTGCTACTTCACTAGCAATCGCCTCTGCACCTGCAAATGCATCGACTTCGCAGTAGGGGTAACGGATTTCGTTGCCTGTTGCGCTTGTGAAAATAAGAATTAAAATAATAATCTTGATGGTTAAATATGTGAAATAGCACATCGAGCTTATTTAATAAACTGAGTCTGTATTTATTGATGTTCTATTTTTGAAGCGAAATGCCTTCGATTTGACAATAGGAGTTTGATTTTTACACATTATTTATTTTAATATCTTTGCGGTGTCAAATTATTAATTATTAATGAAAAGAAATTATTTTACACTCTTTATGATGGTGGCTTTTGCCTCGATGTCTTTTGCACAAACGAATACAGCAGTTGAAGCCAAAGTTGAGGATCACCAGTTTGCCTACAATATCCTGACCAATATGTCTTACGAAATGGGGATCGGAAATAAAACAACATTGCGCTTTTCAGGACCTTTATCAGGAAGTTTATTATACAGTAAAACATCGATAACGATTAACGATTATCATCATGAAGATTCTGAGTGGGGATATGCATTTCGTCCAGCGGTCGATATGCAAGTGCGGCATTATTATAATTTAAATAAAAGGCTTCAGAAAGGAAAAAAAATAGCACACAATTCCGGCAATTATATTGCTGGGGTGCTTGGAGCCGCTGGTCCGTCCATATTGAAAAGTGATAATATGTATGTTGCTGATTTCACCCTAACTTTAGGCGCAATGTGGGGTATACAGCGCACTTATGGCGAGCGTTTTATGATGAATGTAGGTATCGGGCCAGGTGTGAGTTTTTATGACAGCCAAAGCGAATTTACACCTATGGGCGGTATAACGGTTGGATTTAGATTGGGAAAATAGATAAATAATTCCCATTTCTTTCCCAAATTGATGGATAGGTTTAGATTATTATAACATTTTAAATCTTAAATCATATGGTCAATTGGAATTTAGTAACCGGCAAGGGTGAAAAACTTTCTTCCCAGGATGTCAGAAGGAGTATTTTAACTTTTATCATAAAAAATCATCCTGGGAATCAGGTTGAGTTTATCGAAAAAAAACGCAGTTCATATCGAATAGATATTAGGGGTGGAGATGCTCTTATTTTCGATTTCAATGGACAATTTGTGAGAACAGATCGTGACTAGCCTGCTTCGATGATCTGAAATAGACTTCATATTTTAAAAAAGGGGCGGGAGCTCAGCTTTATGCTCCCCCCTTCAACGGTAATTATCTTTAGTGGTTTGACTTTTTTGTTTTAATTCCTTCCACCTGCAATTTTATTCGGTGGCTATTATTTATTCTTTGAAACGTTAGCTTTCTTTTCTATCATTACCCCGGTTTATTTCTTGTCTTATGCAAAGCCTATTCAATGTGTAAAATGTTAGATTTACGGTGTAAAAGAAGCTTATTGGAAGGACATGAGAAAAGTAATTGCAGCATTCAATATGACCCTTGACGGGTTTTGTGATCATACAGCAGGCATTCCCGACGAGGAAATACATCTTCATTATACGCATCTGTTAAATAGCGCTGATGTCATTTTATATGGTAGGATTACCTATCAGCTTATGGAATATTGGCGGCCTTTTGTGAAAAATCCCTCAGGTGAACAATCAATGGATGACTTTGCATTGGCTATCGATAAAATTCCAAAAGTTGTTTTTTCAAACAGCCTGAAAAATATAGACTGGGCGAGTGCAAAATTGGCCGAAGGGATGCTTAAAGATGAAATATTGAAATTGAAACAGCAACCCGGTAGAGATATTTTGGTTGGGAGTCGAAGCTTAATTGTCCAGCTGATGAATCTCAATTTGATCGACGAACTTCAATTGTGCATTTATCCCGTTGTGGTAGGACAGGGGCTTTCACTATTCGAACATATAAGCGATAGAATAGTTTTTAAACTATTAAAAACAAGGTGTTTCTCTAGTGGTTCAGTCCTCCTGTACTATCAGTACAGTCCAACATCTACTTCCTCATAAATTATTCCCTCGGGAAATATCGGCAACACAGCGGGAAATTCAGATACCTACAGCTCCTCCCATGAAATTTACATTTGTAATGTAATTTAAAAAGAATTCATTATGAAACATAAACATTCAATTTTGTGGGCTATGGCAGCAATCCCTTTGCTAATTATCGCTTGCAATAAAAATGATGCTATGCCATCAACGTCGGCGACAACTATTACGATAGAAAATGTATTGGATTCAAAACTATTGGTCGAGTCCGGTAGCTTTAAAAACACTGGTGCTTCGCCAGTGGTTATGCCTGGCGAAGCAATTTCCATTAAGTTTTCTGCAGCCAAAGGACAAGCGCTGAGCTTTGCAACGATGTATGGTTGGTCGAATGACTTGTTTTTTGCTCCCGAAAATCCTGGCATAAAGCTGTATCAGGACAATGGAACTCCGGTTGAGGGCGATGTTTCGGCACAGATTAAATTATGGGATAATGGTACTCGTATCAATCAGATGCCAGGTGCAGCTGTAATTCACCCGGGAACAACAGAAACTGCTCCAAGAGCTATTACGGAAGTAAACGGAACCGATGCACAGGGCAATACTTATGCTCCAGCTTCTACTTTAATGAAAGCAACACTTCATTATGAAGGTAATTCCAATTTTACACTTATAATCACTAATGTCTCGGGCGGTACGACCAATCCGACCCCCTTCAGTCCCGGAGTTTGGGCAATTTCATATAGCGTGGGAGGGAACCTGTTAAATCCTAATCCATTATTTGAAGTAGGAAAACCAAGTGTAAATGGCTTGACAAATATTGCGGAGATGGGAGACAATAGCGTGTTGGGTAATTACATTAATACACAAACAGGTATTTTTACACCATTATCTCCAGTTTTGGTGGTGCTATATAAAGGCATCGAAAACCCAATATATAAAATCGGTGAAAATGACCGTGGTAAAGGACTGAAAGATTTAGCGCAAAAAGGTGATGCATCGGGCCTGGCGGCTTATCTTAAAACACTCTCCGGTGTAAAAGCGGTGTATATCCTTCCGGCGGCTAGCTCAACAGTATTACTTCCTAAAATCGGAGCGCAGGCAGGAAGTAGCGTTTCACAGCAGTTAAGTATAGCGAGTGGAGATCGAATTGCCATTGCAAGCATGTACGGCCTTTCCAACGATTGGTTCTTTGCAACAAAAGATAATGGAATTGATGCAACAGTAAAAGGAGATGTATCCTATTCAATCGGATTGTTTGACAATGGGACAGCGATTAATCAGTTTCCCGGAGCTGGCAATGAGCAGGCAGGATTAGGTGGCACTCCTGTGACCGAACGTAAACCAATTGGAGAAGTGCCTAATCCAAATGGGTTCACCACACTGCCATCAATTTCTAGCATTATTAAAGTAACAATCAACTAATTTTTGAGGCCGGTTATACGAACGAAAATCTCGTGGCTATTATTGTCCTTATTAGAGACAGGACGATCAGCAACCTATTACATGCAGTGGCTAAAGTATCGATTGAGTTTCCACGGGCAAAAAGTATCGATTCAATATTTATTAAGTAATAAACGTGTTATAAAATGAAAAATCCTATAAAAACAAAATTAGCTGCGTTTGTTGCGCTGCTGTTGTTCACGACCTGCATCGCAAGCATAGCCAATGCGCAGGCGCGGTCCAGCATGCGGAGAGCTGACAGCAGGATAGATAAAATGGATATGAAGCAAATCCCTTATCGAATTCCGCAAAATCCGGAAGACATCAGTCCGTTATTGTGTGGAGAAAAAATACCGATGGCAGGATTGGTAGACGTTTCAGGTAAAAGGTTTGATCTCAATAGAGCGATTTCCCAAAAGCCGACCATTTTGGTTTTCTACCGCGGTGGCTGGTGTCCTTATTGTACCAGACAACTTTCGGGCTTACAAGAGGCCTTTCCCGGCTTGGAAGAAATGGGGTATCAGTTGATTGCCATAAGTACAGACGAATCCGAGGGATTAATGAAAGCTGTAGCGAAAGAAAAATTAAGTTATACACTTTTATCGGACGCAGATCTTTCACTGTCGAAACAAATGGGGATTGCGTATAAAGCTCCGAAAGACTACTGGGAGATGCTACCGAAAACAACTGGAGGCAAAGACACCGACTTGCTGCTTCCGGTTCCATCAGTATTTATACTTGATCAAAAGGGAACAATTCATTTTGAATTTATCAATCCCGATTTTAAACAAAGATTATCCTCCAATCTGCTGCTTGCTGCTGCAAGCAGCATTAAAGAAGATCTGTAAATTTCTAGCTTGTGGGCGTTAGGCTCTTACAAGAAAATGATTAAATTTAAGCGTATTGAAATGTCGTAAGTAAATGACAACATGATTAGGGAGTATAGCGATAACGCAACAGCAGCACTGTTTGTGATGCACAGTGACAACAACCAGTTTTCAGGCAGGGGACTTCGTAATGCGAATTCCCTGCCAATCAATACATTTATTTATAATAAGGGCGGCGAACAAAAAGTGACGATCGATGAGATCAGCTATACGATGCCATCAAGGTGTATACTTCCTTTGGTTTCCAATCAACATTTTGTATTTGAACAGCCCGATGTGCTGACTGCCTGGCAGTTTAATAGGGAGTTCTATTGTATCGTTGACCACGATGCTGAGGTCGGTTGTGTTGGTTTTCTGTTCTATGGTATTCGACATCCAATGTTCATTGTATTAAATGAAACTGCTGTGGAAGAAATGTCTCATCTGGAGAATGTGTTTTCAAATGAGATGATGGTAAAAGATAATTTCCAGGGTGAAATGCTGCGCACCCTTCTTAAGAGAGTGATTATCAATACCACAAGGATAGCAAAGCTCCAAAGTGAAAGTTATCAGCTATTCCCCGACGAAAGAATGGATATTGTGAGAAAATTTGCGTTGCTACTGGAATGTAACTTTAAAGAGGAACATGAAGTCAGGTTCTATGCCGCTGCACTCAACAAATCACCAAAAACGCTAAGCAATGTATTTGCGCTGTTGAAACAGTCGGCGCCATCTATTCTAATCCGCAACAGAATAATTCTTGAGGCTAAAAGGTATCTCCATTATACCGAGAAGTCAGCGAAAGAGATAGCTTACGAACTTGGTTTTGAAAGTCCTGCTCATTTTAGCCGGTTTTTCAAAATGTACTCCGGAACAAATATTTCTGCGTTTAAGAACCTTTGATCATTATTGCGTTTAAATACAGACGGTCATGTTGACCATGAATAAGAGGTGCTATAAATAATATAAAAAAACGGCAAATACTGCCCTATAATTTTCTTTGTTTTCAACAATTTGTGTGCTAACTTATGACCTATAAAATCTTCAAAAATAGGAATCGATTCATTGGTCAAAAGCTTCATATGTTTAAACTTTCTATAGCCCGTATCAGGATTGAATCAAAGTAATACGACGGTTTTGTTTTAGTTAATTAGAATATAAAAAATAACTAGCATTGTCCGGGCTAAATGAGTATCTTTCAAAAAATAGATAATGAAAACCAAAATCCTAATTTTAACCCTATTTATTGCCAATTTCGGTCGTGCACAAACCTCATTAATGGATAGTTTAATTCAAAATAACTATTCGACCTTTAAAAAAAACAATAAGAACGCTTTTGACGGCAAAGGATGGACTACTTTGCTAGATGAAATCAGAAAAAACAACTCCGTATTATTGGGCGAGCAGCATTTCACCAGCGAAATTCCTTATTTCACAAACGCGGTTGTCAATAATATTAAGTTCGACAACTATATTCTGGAAATTGATCCCTATACAGTCAATACAATATCAAAGAAAATTAAATCCTTAACTCCTCCTGAACTGGACAAATTTCGCAATGAGTCGGGTTCTGCCTTATCTTTTTTACAAGGTGAGGCTGAGTTTGACTTATTTAAAAACATAGTAGATCAGAATGTCAAAACCTATGGCGCTGAACAAATTAGTTTATTTTCAGATCGTTTGCTTTTTTCGGAATTAAGTATGCAATCCAGAAGTGCTAAAGCAAAAGAAATTTATACACAGATGATTGCTAATTCTGCTGCTTTTGACACAAAAAATAACACCAGATTCTATTTGTTCTCTGATGATTGCTTAGAAAAAATAAATGCATTGACCGCTCTCAATTTATCCGCCATTGAGAAAGAACAGCTTGAAGCGCTAAAATTAAGCAGAGATCTATATTTAAATCGAATTCATCGTTTAAGGATTCAATATATCAAACATCTGGTTTTTGAGAAGCTTCCCGAATGGAAAGACAAGAAGAATCTTTTCAAATATGGCGCTAATCACATGCCTAAAGGAGAGAGTTTAATGGAAGTATTCGATGTTGGTAACCTGGTTGCCAATATTGAAGAGGCAAATTACCGGAAGTCATTACATATTATGCTCATCGGAAAGGGGGAGGGTGAAACATTGGCTGATTTGGATCAATATAAATCGTTTTTAACCGTTGTAAAAGATGACAATTGGTATGCTTATAATTTGAGACCTTTGCAACAAGCAATCTCTAAACAGAAGCTTAAGGTAGAGGATTTGGAGCTGGAAAGAATTATAAAAGGTTACGAATATTTGGTTTTCATCCCCAATATTACCAAAACACCCAAAAGCGGTAAACAGGATCATTAAATCCTTTTCAAAAGCCGGCTTTTTATAATACAGCCGGCTTATTTGTTTGATTCATATAGATCCTTCCAATTTTTGTCTATAAAATTGACATGCTTATTAAGTATACATTTTCTAACCGATATTGAATGCCCACTTTCGTTTATTCAGGCCGAAAAGGATGAATATATTACTATCGAGAAAAGAGATCTTATTTAGGTTAATTGTTATACTCTTGATCTGTCACAGGTTTAAGCCATACTGTTTCTCCCTTTTCCCTGCCTGTAATGGCAATCTGTACAAAAGCAGAATCAGCGCTCGCGCCATGCCAATGAGGAACATCTATTGGGCATTTTACAACTTCTCCTTTACGGAGGATTATTTTTTCCTTACCTTCTTCCTGATAGAAGCCGACACCATCCAATGCCAGAATAATCTGTCCCGCCGGATGAGAATGCCACTTGGTCCTGACACCAGGCTCAAAGGTCACACTTCCAACAGCATTCTGATTGATCCGATCTGCGGTTACTAGATTATTTAACCACACTGTTCCTGTGAAATTGTCATTTGTAATCCTTTCACCTTTTGAAAAAATAGGATCATGCGTTCTGTGCTGTTCAGTTTTTTGTGGTTTGATCTGTTGAGTACATGAAATTGCCAAGATTCCCGTCAGAAATAGTATCGTTGTATTGTTTAAATTCATGATTTTAAATTTTTAAATAAAGTTTATCCCCAAGTAACCCATTTTAGGCTCGTTTATTTTTTTGTTATAGTCGCTTTAATGACCGCAAATTTTATAGTAGCAGTTAGATTACTTTCTATTCGCTAATACTTCATCGAATATTTTTTGTGCAACTATAGCCTCTTTTTTGCCCACAGTAGATTTAATAATAATTATAAACTGCTGTAATTGTTCTTTCGATAAACCTACATTTAAACAAATTGCCAAATGCGATTTCAGCATCGGTTCCACGCCGCCTATGCTGGCTAGTACAGAGATTGTTACCAGTTCTCTTTCAGCGTAGGTAAGAATATCCCGTTCAAAAATATCAGCAAATAGATGTTCCTTTAAAAATAGTTCAATAGTTGGAGCAAAAGCAGCATAACCAGTTTTTGGATCTTTTTCGGTTACTCCTGTAAGCTGTTCCAAAATCGCTTTGCCACGATCATATTTTGGCTGGTCATTTTGAATAGGTGATGCTTCAGGGCCTGTTGGATCATTGATGCCCTTTGTCTTGCGCTCCTCAAGTACGGCCATCAGGGTTTGCAATCCACGTATACTACGAGGAAAGCCGGCATAAGCATAGAGCTGTATGATGCTTTCCTTAATCTGATTACTTGTCAGTCCGGCATCGAGTCCTTTGTTGAGTGCATCTTTTAATGTTGACAGGTCACCTTTGGCCGCGGTGGCCGCAATGGTAATAAGACAACGTTTTTTGTTATTTAATGGCGGATTTTCGCGATTCTGACTTGCGTATAACACGGAATAAAAGCAAAATAAAGTGAATAATAACGCAATAATATACTTTTGTTTCTTCATGATCATTCTCTATTAGTGATTCTTTCTATTTCATCTCTTTTTGGAGTAGAAAGACTAGCGATGGCATTCTTTACGAAGATATCACTGGTTGAATCGTTATTAGTTCCCAGGAGTAAGTAGTTTGGTGAACGACAGTGATCCTAGTTTCCAAGTGCCATTTTGTTTTACGTAGACTTCCGTAACCATAAAGGGATTGGTTACCTCGTTACCACCAACGATAGCAAGTAGGTCGATTCTATTGAGTAGGATAGCTGTATTGTCAATGATATTGACTGATACTTCATGGATATCAGCCTTTTTATACCAGATTCCGCCACTTTTTATGACATTAAGTTCCCTTTGTTTTCCCCAGGATCCCCCCATGTGGACAAACATTGAATTTTCATGAAAAAGGCTGTCCAATGTACCGACATTTTTGTTGGCCATCCATTGCCATTTATCTTTTGAAAGTTTGATGATTTCCTGATCAGCAGGCGATTGTGCAAATGAGATCTGAATTCCGAAGAGGGCCAAACAGAGGCCGAGTAATAATTTTTTCATAATCATAATAAAATATAGTGTATTTTTTATTGAAGGTTCTGGTGATAAAACTCAACCAATTTATTTACAGCTTTTGTGACGTATTCCTTTTTCCAGTAAGTTTCAATGTGTGTAGCTCCTTCTAGTAAAAAGAGCGCTTTGTTTTTTGCGTTTTTAGCCTTTGAAAAAGCCTCATCGGTCATATACTTGGTATCTGCCTTGCTTCCAGCGATCATCAACAAGGGCTGATCGATTAGTTCGATACCATCGGTCGCATCTCATGTCATCAGATCCATCAAGCTGCTGGTTGTATATAAAAACGTTGAATTCCGATGGGCGTGCGTCCGATAATAATATTCAAATCCTTGCCGATAGAGATCTGTTGGAGTTTTGGCGATCTCTTCGTCGGTTATACTAGCTACGCCAGAATACTTGATTTCTCCGCCTGCTGCCTCCTGTGCCCGGGCATCTGATGCCTGTTTCAATCGTTGCTCGATTGTATTTTGCTGGGAATTTTGAAAACCGTTGCGTCTCACTTCACCAGAGTTGAACATGCTCAGTGTAGCAACAGCTTTTAGCCGTTTATCAGACTGTGCTGCTTTGAGGGTATAACCACCGCCGCCGCAGATCCCGAGTGCACCGACACGATCCGGGTCGACACCAGCGTAACCAGCGATATAGTCTGCCATGCCATGGATATCCTCTGTTCTGAACTGGGGTTTGTCGGTATGGCGGGGTTCGCCACCGCTGGCTCCCTGATAGGCGGCGTCTGCGGCTATTGTAATGTAACCCGCTTCTGCAAGTCGCTGTGCATAAAGACCGGCAGTTTGTTCTTTGACCCCGCCATTGGGATGTGCGACTATAATGGCAGGATATCTTTTTGAAGGGTCATAATTCGTCGGAGTATATACATTAGCAGCGATAGCTATTCCGTTTAATTTATAGCTCACAGGATGTATATTTACTTTTCCCTTTACATTTTCCTTTATAGCATCACCATACACAAGGCCAAATGGATTTTTTGATTTGTCCTGTGCTTCTGTAATGAGCCCCGTTGCCATAAACATGGCTACGATGATATACTTGATTTGTTTCATTGATTGTAATTTTATGCTTTCCACTTCTTATTATTTTGTGAATCCAAGTTTTTCAAGCCATTGGGCAAGTTGAATGGTAAGCTGTTTTTCTTTTTCACCTGATATCACAAAGAGGATTCCGTCCCGTTCTTTCCCTGCTTTTGTTGTAAACCCTTCCAATATTTTGCTTTTGGAACAAAGTTGTTTGATCGTGTCAAAGCTGCTCCCAACGCCATATCCGGCATTTGTATTAAAAGGGACAATCGTCTTTCCTGCTAGATCATACTGTTTTAGAAAACTCTTTATGGGGGGAGGGAGCTGCATCCCCCAAGTTGGAAACCCCACAAAGATGAAGTCGTATTTTCCTATGTTGTCTATTTTCGTTTTTAGTGGCGGCAGATAACCCGTTTTATTTTCTTCGGCAACCTGGTCGACGGTGGTTTGATAGTGAGCGGGATAAGGATTTTCGAGTTCAAGACCAACTAGATCACCGCCTACCTGCCGATGGATAATCTCTGCGACAGCTTTGGTATTTTTCGTCCGCGATAGGTAAACGACCAAAACTTCCTGATTATTTAGCGAATCACAGGGAGCTATCGGGAAACCTTTGTTTTCAAATGTGGCTTCATTTGCTCCCGAACAGGAAGTTACCGCAAACAACAGGCAAAGTAGTAGGCAATATAAATATCTAGTTTTCATTTGCATCGTTTTTGATTTATACAAAGTTCCCTAAATCAACTTTCTTTTTAGGTAGACGGATTACGGATAGTACTACCATTATTACTTATCCAGTCCTTTTTGTTTTAACCATTTGTATAGTTCATCCGCAACTTGCAAATTGTTGAGATCCGAAAAAGGAAAATGAGTATTTCCCGTGATTCCAACTTCAGGAAGATGGATTACCGTCGCATTTCCGCCATGTTTATTAATTGCCGCGGCCCATAGTCTGGCCATTTCCAGCCCCGAACGCCAGTGGTCTTTGTTCCATACATTGGTCGGCTCTTTGGCAATATTATCCCCATAGTAAATGACAATTGGGATTTGGGTCAGCTTTTTAAAATCAGAGAGGGGGATTGTAACCCCTTTGAGTTCACCAAACAACCCCGCGGATTTTATGGGAGGCGGAAGTTCGCCCTCTGGAAATACAAATCCACTGTATGGTTCGTATGCGACGACCGCTTTGACTTTATCATTTTTGATCGCGGTCAGCCAACCTGGGCCTCCGCCCTGGGAGTGGGTGACCAAGATTCCGGCGTTAATCTTATCAAATAGACTGGATACCGCTGCGGTAATAACGGTTGCATCGAAAGCACCCGTATTGGGTGTCATCTGTCTATAGAACTGTTCTAATGCTATACTATCCTTTGGAAACTGAACATTCGGGAAATAGTTGGGGTAATTGCCTATACGAAATTGTGTAAACCAGAACTGCTCATCTGCCATAGGCTTGATCGTTGCTTCTACCATGCTTTTTCCGGCTTCCCCACGTCTGGGTTGGTCGATGAGGTACACTGAGAATTTCCGGCGGAGGAAAATGTTCTGAAAACCTTCTCTACCATCTGCTGTTGTTTCCCATGTTTTTTTTGATTGGCCTGCACCATGCAGAAATACCAAAGGATACTTGTGGGCTTTTACCGGTTTTTGATAGAAAACGTAGGCATGATCACCATGGAAAGTTTGTCCTTGAGGATTCAGGGCATCATTTACGTTCAAGTGCCCAGCTTCGGTCTTGATAGTACCACCAACTGCAAAGCTACCTTGATCATCAATGAGTAAAGGCTTTTGCTTTTTCTGGGCATGTACGGTCATCGATAAAATGAATAGGGCAGCAGAGGCTGTAATATTTCGTATTATTCTGTTCAATCGCATAGCTTATTTTTTATTTACCGACTCTGTTCTGTAAAGCAGCAGGATATCGTTCGCCTTGGATGGTAATTGCTGAAGCAGCCTGGTTGATCTCCCGTATTTCCTTTGTATCTAGCTGAACAGCAATGGCGTCAATATTTTCCTTCAGGCGATGTAGTTTTGTCGTTCCCGGGATTGGGGCAATCCATGGTTTCTGAGCAAGCAGCCATGCTAATGCAATTTGCGCTGGAGTGGCATCTTTTGCACTTGCTATCGTTTTTAGGAGATCTACAAGAACCTGATTCGCTTTGCGATTTTCTTCCGAGAAACGTGGTACGATGTTACGGAAATCCGTCGGGTCAAATTTTGTCGTTTCGTTGATTGCGCCGGTTAAGAAGCCTTTTCCCAAGGGGCTAAAGGGCACAAAACCGATCCCAAGCTCCTCCAGTGTAGGGATGATCTCATTTTCAGGTTCACGGTAAAAGAGCGAGTATTCGCTCTGCAATGCCGCTAGGGGCTGCTCTGTATGTGCTCGACGGATCGTTTCAGTTCCCGCTTCAGAGAGTCCCCAATGTTTTACTTTACCTTCAGCAATCAGATCGCGGATGGTTCCGGCCACCTCTTCAATAGGGATATTGGGGTCGGTGCGGTGTTGATAGAACAGGTCGATTCGGTCCGTACGCAGACGTTGGAGGGAAGCTTCAGCAACTTTTCTGATTCTGGCAGGACTGCTGTCCAAACCTTTTTTTGAATCGCCATCTTCGAAACCAAACTTAGTCGCGATCACCACATGGTCTCTGAATGGCTCCAATGCTTGTCCAAGTAGGGTTTCATTGGTAAAAGGGCCATAACATTCAGCGGTATCGAAAAAGGTGATTCCAGATTCAAAAGCAGCGCGGATTAATTGAATTGCCTCTTTTTCGTCCGTAGCCGGACCATAGCCAAAACTCAAACCCATGCAGCCTAATCCAAGTGCGGACACTTCAAGTCCACTATTTCCCAGTTTTCTTTTTTCCATTTTAGTATCAATTTAATGTTTTAGATATCAAGTTTTCTTTCACTCAGCGATCTGACCACCTTAGGGTCCCGGTGATCAAAAAATAGACTTTCTCCAGTGTCCAGGGATCTTATGGCATCCATTTCCTTCTCTGTCAGTTCGAAATCGAATAGCTGGAAATTTTCGCCTATTCTTTCTTTACGAACAGATTTGGGGATAGCAATGATGTCCCGTTGCACAAGCCATCGGAGGATGACCTGTGCAACAGTTTTATTGTAATTTTCTCCTATTGACTTAAGGACTCTATTATGGAAAATATCGTTTTTCCCCTCTGCAAAAGGACCCCAGGATTGGGTCTGGATATTATTTTCGTTCAGGAAAGCTTGATTTTGAATTTGCTGTTGAAAAGGATGTGTTTCGATCTGGTTGACAGCCGGAGTGAAACCACTATTGACAATGAGATCCATCACCCTGTCCGGCTGGAAATTAGCAGTCCCGATAGCCCTTATTTTACCGGCTTCATAAAGTTCCTGCATCGCTTTCCACGATCCAAAGATATCGCCATAAGGTTGGTGGATCAGATACAGATCGAGATAGTCCAATTGCAGTCTTTCCAACGAGCGGTGAAAAGCGGTCTTGGTTTTCTCATATCCCGTATCCTGAACCCACAGTTTGGTCGTGATAAATAATTCTTCACGTTGGATAGCGCAATTTTTTATCGCTTTTCCTACTGCTTCTTCATTCAAATAAGAGGCCGCGGTATCAATTAGCCGGTATCCAGTTTCGACGGCATCAATAACAGCACGTTCGCATTCTAAGGCATCTTTTATCTGGAAAACACCGAAACCAAGGATAGGCATTTCAATTCCGTTATTTAGTTTTACTTTATACATCATGAAAATCGTTTATGTAGTATACAATCCAATGATAACAAAGTTCGGTTTTGCAGGCTAAGGTTTTGGTAGATGGATTACGGATAGTTCTACCAATATTACGGATTCAATACATTATTGGATTTCAGTTTTGTAAATTTGTTTCATAGCATTCAGGCAAATGGAAGAGATCATCAATTTTAAGAGTATTAGCGAATACAATAATTTCAATAACAATGAAACATTGCATCCTTTGGTCAGTGTTGTCGATTTGAGCAAAGCTGATCCTCGTAAACTGTCAAAGCTCAGGTATGAGTTCTATACCGTGTTTTTTAAAGAAATAAAATGCGGAGATCTCCGGTATGGACTTAAGAATTATGATTATGAAGAGGGAACATTGATATTTTTGGCTCCGGGGCAGGTCATTGGGGAGAATGGCACGGAATTCTACCAGCCTCAGGGGACAGCATTGGTATTTCATCCAGAGCTGCTTTATGGTACTTCGTTGGCAAAGGAGATTGCCAACTATACGTTCTTTTCCTATTCAGCTAGCGAGGCGCTTCATCTTTCCGAGCAGGAGAGGAGGGTCATTATGGATTGCCTCAACAAAATAAAGCATGAACTGGTTCATAGTATCGACAAGCATACCAAAAAGCTCATTGTCTCCAACATCGAGCTTTTCCTAGATTATTGTCAACGGTTTTATGACAGACAATTTATAACGCGCGAAAATGTTAATAAGGGTATTATAGAAAAATTCGAAGAGATTTTGAATGCTTATTTTCAGTCAGATGAACCACAACAATACGGTCTGCCAACTGTGGCCTACTTTGCTGAACAATTATTTCTTTCTGCCAACTATTTTGGTGACCTCGTTAAGAAAGAAACAGGGAAGACTGCGCAGGAATATATTCAGAATAAGTTAATCGAGATTGCCAAGGAAAAAATATTCGATTCGAATAAGACTATTAACGAAATTGCATTTGAACTTGGTTTTAAATATCCGCAGCATTTTAGTCGCTTATTTAAAAACCGTGTCGGTTATAGCCCAAATGAGTACCGGAATGTCAATCTGAATTAGTTTTAAAATGAGAAGCCTTGATATTCTGCTCATTTAAAAATTACAAGAATAGCAGAGGCTATGGTATATCCTTCGTCTTGACCATCAAAAGTGAGGAGGAGCCAGTGTCTGTTCAATTAGAAGCTATTTCTTGCGACAGGTTATCATATTTAGGGCGCCATCCCAATTCTTTTCTGGCTCGGTCAGAATTGACAAGGATATTTGAACCTAATCCAAAATGTGCCATTATTGGTCCCCAGAGAGCAATGGCATCCATTATTGAAATTTGTTCAATAGTGTCCTGTTTATAGCCTAAACCATAGACCCTGAAGCGTAAGGATAGCAATAAATGAGCTTTTCAGAAATGTTAATTGAGCTTCAGCGTAAAGAACTTACTTTGCTTATTTACTACTTTTGTGAAAAAAATAGCATATTATTCGATGGAACACGCTGATAAATTAAAAACGATAAGTTATTGGGGTATCTTCCTTTCTTGCTTTTCAGACTTTAGCGAAAAATGTATTCATGCTGCGCCTGAACATGTATTAGTGTATGTATATTCAGGTGAACAGATTATTGAAGATCGAAACAAGAAAATTAAGATAAAAGCTGGAGAATGTGCGTTTATTCGGCGTAACCATCGTTTGTTGATGTATAAAAATAGCAAGGGGAATGATCTGTATAAGGGGATTTCATTAACATTCAACCGAAGTGTTCTAAGGGAGTTTTACAGCCGGCTGAATAAATCTAAGCTTCCTAAACAAGAAGCATTTTCAGATAAAAATGTATTTAAGATAGAACCAAAGCCAGATATTGCGAGTTTGTTTAATTCGCTTACTCCATATTTTGAGGAAAATGTAAAACCGACGGAAGAAGTGACACATTTGAAACTGCTCGAAGGTATTTATGCTCTACTCAATAACGCTGATGTTTTCTTCCCGATATTATTTGATTTCGCTGATCCTTGGAAGATAGATATGTTGGAATTTTTGAATGATCACTATATGGATGATCTGACAATGGAGCAAATTGCGGCCTATACCGGTCGAAGCCTGGCAACATTTAAACGTGACTTTGCAAAAATTAGTACGCTAAGTCCTCAAAAATGGTTGATAAAAAAGCGGTTGGAATCGGCGTATGTCAAATTAAAAGAAGAAGGTAAAAAGGTGCAGAATGTATACGTTGAAGTAGGCTTTAAAAACCCGTCCCATTTTTCAACTGCATTTAAAAAACAATATGGTATAACACCTTCTGAAATCTAGTTTGATGAATTAATCTATTCCATTTAGGGATCGACAATAGGGATGAAGAAATATTTTATTATTTCCTAACAGGCCAAAAGATTGAAAAGCAATCGAACAATTGCCAAAAACAACATACTCCGAAGAGCAAGCAGTGTAAGACTTGAACAAATAAAATTCTTCAGAAAAAAGTAATAGTGCGAAGAATTACTGAAATAGATCATCTTTTTTCTTAGAACAACAACGTCCAATCTTTATCGGATTGGGCGTTATTGTTCTATTTGGGTACCTACTGTATCTTGATCTTAGTAGATATTCTGATACCGTTGACCATTCAGATTCGAACAGCCATAATTACTAAACACTAATATATTTTTTGAGTACTTCAAGAAGGTCTGCCCGCCGTATCGGTTTGGGAAGAAAGTCATTCATTCCGGATTCAAGGCATTTTTCTTTTTCCCCCAGCACATTTCCAGCGGTAACGCCTATGATAGGTATATGTTGATATGCAGACAGCATTCTAATATGTTGTGTTGCCTCAATACCACTCATGATCGGCATTTGTACATCCATAATAATAAGGGAAAACTGCTTTTTTTTGCATTCTTCCAAAGCCTGTAAACCATTAGCTGCTTCCGTTAGAAGTATATTGGGAGCAAGAGACTTCATTATCCTATTGTTCAGGACCATATTCACTGGGTTATCATCAACCAAAAGTACGTCTAACTCTCGCGCAAATGCATGCGAATCTTTCTCAGTCTGATCCTGAATAATTTCTATTACTGTACTTCGGTCTACCTTTTTAAGGGTTTTGTATAGATCATGTGATTTTATAGGCTTCAATAGCAAATGTGTATTTTCTATTTTCCTAACCGATGTAAGTATATCCAATTCTTCCGAAGAAGACGAAAGTACTATAAATGGAGCAACTTCTTTTCGCTGATTTAACAAGCCTTTTATTTTTTCTATTGTTTCCAATCCGGACATGATAGGCATATGATAATCCATCAGAATGACATCGAACCGCTCACCTTTCAACATGATATCCAAGGCTTCCATTCCATTAGAAGCTAACGTGGATTTGATATTTTTATAGGTAAGCATGTGTTCAAGAATAATCCTGTTGCTTTCATTATCATCCACCACTAAGGCAGTTTTAATTGTCGTTTCATCCTCTTCTTTCCATTCAGACATTTCGTAAGGAACCTCAAGATCGAAGAAAAATACAGAACCGCTGTCCATTTCGCTGGTCAGCGACAAATGACTTCCCATATATCCCAAGATATTGTTCGAGATGGTTAGTCCCAGTCCTGTGCCGCCAAATCGTTTACTGATTGAACTGTTTTCCTGGGTAAAGGCATCAAAAATATATTTCTGTTTCTCTATAGGAATGCCGATTCCAGTATCTCTTACCGAGAAGCGCAAGGCAATCGTATGATCATCCATGCGCAATTTCTCTACTTTTAGTTCGATCTCGCCCTTTTCTGTGAATTTTACAGCATTTCCTAACAGATTGATCAAGATTTGTTTTAATCTGACTTCATCAATGAAAAGTATTTTTGGGAGGCCAGGCTCAACGTTGAGAAGAAGTTCGATGTTTTTTTTCTGGGATTGATAAAGAATAACATTGATGACTTGGCTTAACATATCATACACATCACTTTTTTCAATCAAAAGGTCCATTTTTCCGGATTCTATTTTAGAAAAATCCAGTATATCATTGATGATGCTAAGGAGGTTTTCCCCTGATTCATTGATGTAATTTAGATATTGCGTCTGTGTTTCATTCAGTGGTGTCCGGAGGAGGAGGTCTGAAAAACCAATAACTCCGTTCAAGGGAGTACGGATCTCATGACTCATAT
>NZ_DKSP01000071.1:0-3742 GCF_002472745.1 Sphingobacterium sp. UBA7253
ATTTAGCTAATACAAAATCAAAGTTCATCCACACATCACTTGCATTTTTCTTAGTAACGCTAATTAGGGACAAATCCTTATCTTCTTTATCGATAATAAATTGGTCAGGGGGAGCTGAAAAGCTGAGCATCCCATTATGCTTTTCAGGGATGGTATAACTAAGTTTTGCTACATAATGTGTTTTCGTTCCTTCACTTAAATCTTGTACTCTATAATTGTAGACAAAAAATCTCAATACGCCAGAGTAAATATTATATAATACGAAAAAAGGAGTCTGTGCGGGCCTATCTGCTGTACCGAAGTCTTTCAAATATAGCACCCACCCCAATTCGGAACGATAGTCTCTATCGGAATTATTTAGTGGATTGCCAAAAGTATTCCAAGGTAATGGCCTTTCTATAGATGGACTAGGTTGATTATTGATTTTTGGTTTAAAATATAATTTAACTGTTGTTAAGGTAGGATCATCCCATTTCCAATTTTTATTAGCATTTTGTTCATTTGGGTTTGTTATTGCTGTAGCTTTTGTCTTTCCTGTTGTAGTACTTTCTTCAATCGTTTTTGTACTTTCGAATTTTTCATTCTTAGTACATGAAGATAAACATAAAAAACAAAGCTAGGGATGTTATCTTCAGAAGATTACTATTCCTGATTGAATTTTTTAATTTTTCTTTTCTCATAATTTTAAATTTATATTATTTGACTACACAAGGAAATATTCTAAAAGAGTTACAAAAAAATCCTGCTGAAAGCAGGATTTTCTATTTTACTAAACTATAATTTATTCTAGTATTTATTGTTTTTAGGATCCCAACTAGCCCAGCCTTTTGTCCAGTCTGTTGTAGTCCCCATTGCTCCAATAAACGTCTCTTTTGTTAAAGAAGCTAGATCTCCTTCATATTTCGCTTTTCCTAAAGCTGGTGAATCAGCTTTCAATAAAAGGTTCGGAGCTGCAATGGTTGTATTTGTAAGTCCAGCTGCAGCTAGATTAGCAACTGTAAAATCACCAAATCCATTTAAATAACCCGTTAAGTCAGCTACTGATGCAAACGATGTAACATCTTTTAAAACATAGTTTGCTTTATTACCAAATACCATATTATTTGAGAGAATTGAGCGACCTGCTTTCAATTCAGCAGCAGGGAAGTCCGAGTTAAACTCAATTCCAGCTGTTTTACCATCTACTATAATTGAATTTGCAAGAACCATACGGCTGTTTAGCCCAAAATGTACAGTAGCTCCGTGTTTATCAACATCGGTCCCCACTCCAGGCCCAATAAAAGTAAAGTTAGATAAGACTGGTCTAGAGTACATATTATTTGCCACAGCAGCCTTATTTTCTAGCTCAATTCCACGTGAAGTACCAGCTCCGTCAGAAATCATTGGATCTTTGATAGAAATTCCGTACTGGATTGCTCCGGTATAACCTTGGTCAAAATCGAAATCGTCATCAGTACCTCTATAAGCTATTAAATGAGATGCATTTACTGTCCCTCCGAAAAATTCGAAAGCATCATCCCCCCCATAAGAGACTTGAATATGGTGAATTTTAGTTTCAGAACCAACTGCACATAATGTTAATCCATTGATTTCTTTATCTGTTTGAATTGGGTTTCCAGCAAATTCGATACGTGCATAAGTTAACTCTCCAGAATTATCATTTAAAACCGGATTTGTTCCACCTCCGTACGTTGCAACCGTAGCACCTAATACACCACTTTCATATTGAGAGGTACCATCAGCAGAATTCACCTTAGATTTACCACAAATAATTATTCCTGACCAATCTCCCACGTTTCTATTTCCAGATGTTTGATCTGATGTAAAAACAATAGGATTTGTTGCTGTACCATTTGCTTTTAATTTGCCTCCTTTTTCAACAATCAGCGCAGCCTTCGTTGCTTTCTCTCCTTTTATGATAGTACCTGCTGGTATTTCCAAAGTTCCCCCATCCATTACCTGCACATAACCTCTTAACAAGTATGTTTTGGAAGCACTTAAAACTTTATTGCTCGTAATTTTCCCTTCAATTACCTCTACATCTCCACTTCCAGGGTTAGGATTAGGGTCAACTGGGCTTGGATCTGACTTACTGCAGCTTGCAATACTCATAGAAGTCGCTACTAAAGCTAACGCAAACCATTTTGAACTCATGTTTAATTTCATAATTTGTTTTTTTTTCAAAGCTACAAGCCAAGTGTAACCTTAATGTTAACTAATATTTATTTAATCTTTAAAATCTATAACCGAATGAGAGAGACACGTTTCTACCATATTGAATAGAATTTATTAAACGATCTCCCGCCTCATTGTACTTACCACTTTTATCTACGTCCTGATAGAAAATTGATTTGCTATCCAATAGATTGCCAATATTTAGCTTTAGTTCTGCTTTCTTAGAAATAATTTTTTTAGAGAGTTGAAAGTCCAAAACACTCCTTGGGGCCTCGAAAATGTCAGGATACTCACTTATAAAGTTTGCATTTTCATAACGCCCAAAACCTACTATATCGATTCTTCGACCGATACGATTAAAGAAAAGATTCGCATCAAAAAGACGGTCAGATGAATATTGAAGACCAAAGTTCAATAAGAACGGTGATTGCCCATACAATGACCTTTTGTTCTCCATCGTTGGTTGTGAACCTTCAAAATTCACCTCAGACTTCATAATTGCTGCATTTGTACTAAAAACCAAATTTTTGAAGAACTCTGCATCTGGATCAATAAATCCAAAGTCATGACGTATTTCAATTTCCCCACCTAGTATATATGCTTTTGGAGCATTGGTGAAAGACATTAACTTACTAGCAGGTGAAGATCCTGAGATAATATTTGATTCAATCGGATCTTTCAAATCTTTATAGAATGCCGAAACTGAGATCAATTTTCCAAGACTTGGATAAAATTCATAACGCAAATCAAAATTTGAGATTCTAGTTCTCTTAACATCAGGATTTCCTTTTTTTGTAATACCAGTCACAAAGTCATAAAAGGAAAAAGATGCCAATTCACGAAATTGCGCTCGCGCCAAGGTATTTGAAAAGCTAAATCGTAAATTAGTCTTTGGATTTAGTTCATATGTCAAGTTAAGTGATGGCAAAAAATCATTATATGTATTGTTTACATTATTTTCTTCACTGGAATTTAGGTTACCAGTTAACAATTTTTCCTTATAATTTTCGTAACGAACGCCTAAACTAGCTTTCAACTTTTCTGTAACTTTTCCAGAAAGCATGGCAAATGCAGCATTTAGATCCCCTGTACCTTCATAATAATTATCGGGATTAGTAATATCTTCCAAAACTAAAGTTTTATTTGAGATATTATCTGGAGCAAAAATTTTATCTAATGGCATCGCTAATAAATTCTTCTGATCAGCTGTACTTTCACTTAAATCTCTATATGCCAAAACTCGAGCATCAACCGTACGCTTTTTATTTTGTTTTAAAATTCCCGTTTTAAATGTTTGTTCCTGACCTAACAGCTTTGTTGATATAGACCAATTTACTGCCCCACCATAAATATTCTCATTCAAAGTGCTATAAAACCGTCCTGCTCCTGATGGAGAAGGGATTGTACCCACACTAGCAGAATATGGACTATTCGGATCACTACCTTCTTTTTTCGAATAAATTGTCCTTCGTAAATCTGGCTGATCCACATTGACATTACTATAAGAAAGATTCCAAGAAAGTTTGGATTGCTTATCGTTATTAAGTAAATACTCGCCATCGAAAAC
>NZ_DKSP01000215.1:0-33057 GCF_002472745.1 Sphingobacterium sp. UBA7253
CTATCGTCGCTGGAGCATCTATGATCGCAGCAGCAGTGGAGCCGATGATATCGGAAGTAACGAGTTCACTGTCTTTAGAAAATTTAATCTGTTCGACAAGGTCACCCTGTAGTGATGCCTCTTTTAAAAGTGCATTGATTTCTTCGACGGTAGTTTTAGATTTAATTTCGAGATTTAAAATTGCCAATGATCCATTTGGCACGGGAACGCGAATTGCATTGGAGGTCAGTTTGCCCTTCAATGAAGGCAATACTTTTGAAACGGCAGTCCCCGCTCCAGTTTCTGTGATCACCATATTGAGCGCTGCGGCACGCCCTCTTCTGGACTTCTTGTGCATATTGTCGACAAGGTTCTGATCGTTGGTATAGGAATGTATGGTTTCGATATGCCCTTTTTCAATACCTATTCTATTTTCAAGGACCGCCAAAATAGGAGAGATTGCGTTGGTCGTACAGGAAGCGGCGGAAAATATCGCATGCTGTTCCACGTCAATATCATTTTCGTTGACAGCATATACGATATTTGGAACACCTTTTCCGGGTGCTGTCAATAAAACTTGGGCGGCACCTCTGGATTTCAGGTGGCGACTCAGTTCTTGCTCATCTCGAAAAGCACCCGTATTGTCGACGACTAAAGCATGCTGTATTCCATAATAAGTATAATCAATATCCTCTGGCTGTTTGGCAGAGATAAGGTGGACAGTGATGCCATTGATAATAAGAGCCTGATTTGGAATGTCGACCTGTACGTCGCCTTCGAACGCACCATGTATGGAATCTGTTTTTAATAGTGTCGCTCTTTTCAATATGGACTTGCTATCATTGGCGTCCCGTGTTACAATGGCACGAAGGCGAAGCTGCTGTCCAGCACCGGCTTTATGCATAAGCTCTCGGGCGAGTAAACGGCCGATACGGCCAAATCCATAAAGCACAACATCGCGTGGTTTTAATTCCGCTTGTTGATTGATATCTTTTAATTCATTTGTAATAAAACTAGGTAGATCGTTGTTTTCAATAGTCTGTTTCTTGACCTGTAAGGTAAGTTTTCCGATATCGATACGCGCAGGTGATAGGGTTAGTTTTTCCAATACCTGTGCCACGTGGAGGGTGTCAAAAATATTGAATGGCTCGTCGGTAAGGAGGACGCTTTCCTTGATCAGGTTGAGAATTGAACTCGATTTTACATCAATGAGTTGATTTCTAAAAAATACAAGTTCAATAGCGTGGTTATACCACAGGTTACTGACAATTTGAATTAAGCTTACGGCAGCGTTTTGTTGCTCTCTGTAACTTTTGATCTCTAAATCAAAAGATGGCTTGTGTGACATCATAATTTTATAATAGATTATGTTGCAAACATAGTACAAACCGCCTAAAAAATAGATTTATATTTTTATTTTCGTAATTTTTTAAATGTAAATACTTGTAATATTATTATTTTAATAAAATATTAGCGATTTATTTGTTAATCCTCTATTATGAATAATTCGGACATGATATGATCAGCCATTAATTTACCCGGATCTGTCAAGCGTAATTTGTTTTCTTCCAAAACGAGATTTTTCTCTCCTAGAAATGGTTCAGCATCCTTTAGGACTCGGTTTTTGACAGATTGCCCGAATTTGCTTTCCAGCGCAATCAAATCCAGTCCCCACATGGTTCTCAGCGAAGTCATGATACTTTCGTTGATCTGGTCCAGCGTAGAAAGCTCCTCAATTTCCAGGGGAAGTTGGTTTGAATTGATTGAGGTCATATATTTCGCGTTGTTGGAAACATTCCAGGATCTGGAAGTTCCATTGAACGAATGCGCTGAAGGGCCTATACCAAGATAATGTTTACCTTTCCAATAATTTGTGTTGTGACGTGCATAAAGGCCATTTTTTGCAAAATTGGAAATTTCATATTGTTCATATCCCGCGGCTTTCAATGTATGGATAAGAAGACTCATCTGATCCGCTGCCTGATCTGAATCTATAGCTGGACTTAAGCCTTTTTTAATAAAGTGATCCAATGCTGTCTTATTTTCTACGGTCATGGAATACGAAGAAATATGGGGAATTTCAAAGTCAATCAGCTGTTGCATATTGTGGCGCCATTTCTCATCAGTCAACAGTGGGTAGCCATAAATAAGATCACAGGTAATATTTTCAAAGCCCGCATCTTGCACCCGCATGATAGAAGCCAGTGCTTCCTGCTGATTATGTGCTCTGTTCATCCATTTAAGATCCTCTTCAAAGAAAGACTGTATGCCTATGCTGAATCGATTGATTGCTGTATTCCGCAGACTGTTTACTTTGGCCGCATTTAGATCGTCGGGGTTTGCTTCCAGCGTAATTTCAGCCTGATTTACGATGTCAAAATGCATTGCTATCGTATCGATGATCCGTGCGATCTCTTCAGCTTCCAATAAGGATGGCGTGCCACCACCAAAATAGATCGATTCGACCTTTTTGTCTTCCAAATAGGCTGCTCTGAGCTCGATTTCCCGTCGTATGGCATTGATCATCTCACTTTTGTATTGTAGTGAAGTGCTAAAATGGAAGTCACAGTAATGACAAGCCTGTTTACAAAAGGGGATATGGACATAAATCATGGGGACAAATATACCAAGACCTGACCAACTTCGCTTCTTATTCGTATTATTTCTTCTTTCTCGACGATGTATCCAGAAATATTCGTCGGACTCTTCTGTCTGCACACGAAGTGATTTAAAAAGAAAGTGCAATAGGATGGAAGAATCATCTAAAAGATGGTTGACAGCAAGCTAGTTATTCTTTATCTTGTCGTCAATATTTGTTAGTAGAAAGCACCAATATAGCACCTAATGTCAGATGAAGGAGGAGTGAATTCAAAGGTTTCCTTCTAGAAATAAAAAAGCTATCGGTACCAGCCGCGTTTAAATTATTTCATGGGAGCCTATCAAATAGATTAAAGAACGAATTATTTTCTTCTAATAAATGTAAAACGTATGAAAACCTCTCGTCGAGACTTTCTAAAAAATGTAGCCGGTGTTTCTGGCTTCTTCCTATTTTCAAACCATGGATATGCTTTGGGGGACAGTCTTGAAGACTCCTTTATAGATAAGTTATTACCGGCGCCAAAAGGAGGAGGATTTGCGATGAAAGATTATTGGATTTGGGATCCATCGGTCATAAAAGGAGAAGATGGACGATATCATATGTTTGCTTCGCGTTGGAGCAAACAATATGGCTTTGGTAATTGGGTGACAAATTCCGAAGTCGTCAGGGCTATTTCAGATACCGCTGAAGGGCCATACGAATTTGTTGAAGTTGTACTGCCTGCTCGGGGGAAGCAATATTTTGATGGCTGTACGACACACAATCCTCGAATTGTAAAAAATGGTGACTATTATGTGCTTTATTACTTTGGCAATAACTATGACGAACCAAATCCCTCTTTTACAGAAAATGTATGGGAGTCGGGCTTAGGCCAGAAAGCCTGGATGCATAAACGTATTGGGATGGCCTATTCCAAGTCAATTGCAGGGCCATGGAAGAGAGTTGATCAACCGATTCTGAATCCCCGTAAAGGGGAATGGGATGCCTCCATTACATCAAATCCTTCGCCAGTTGTCTTACCGAACGGAAAGGTTTATTTAGTTTATAAATCTTCCCCAGTAAATTATAATCCACCACTTTTATTGGGAGCCGCGCAAGCGGATTCTTTCCTCGGACCTTATCGCCGTTTATCGGACAAGCCTATTTTTTCATTTCATACAGACCAAAACCATGAAAACGATGTAGAAGATCCATTTGTCTGGTATAACGGTCAGCAGTTTGAACTTATTATGAAGGACCGTTACGGAAAGATCTGCGGTGAAGAGGGTGGCGGGATACATGCTTATTCCAAAGATGGCATAGATTGGCATCTTTCGAAGTCTGTAAAAGCTTATTCTAAAACAATTCAATGGGATGATGGCACGACGAGTCATCAGGCCAATTTTGAACGACCGTTTTTACTATTTGAAAATGGGAAGCCTACTCATTTGTTTGCGGCAACCGGGGATGGTTCAGAGCCCTATCAATTTGAACGTACATGGAATATGGTTATTCCTCTTAAGAGTATATAAGCCACGGAATTAAAAAACGGCTTCCAAACCGCGTCATATATATTGGGTTTGGAAGCTGTCTTGATTTTCCCATCTGTTCGGATAATGGGAAGTATATTTAGTTACTTACTAAAACTGTTGTTTGCCGATTCTACATCCGCTAATCGCAATGAAGGATCAATTGTTACCGTTTTTGGTGTTTTCGATACATGGATAGTATAGTCGGGTTTGGTCCAGAACCAATCCTCAAGCACGGTTCTTTTAACACCTTTGTAAATGTCAAAATGCTCTTCCGGTTTTTCTCCACGCATTTCACGCAAAGGGATATAAAATAATTCTTTGCTTCCATCGGTGTATTCTACCAGAACATCCAGTGGCATGGCAAAATTGGACTTATTGGCCAATAGGATTTCTGTATCTGTTACTTTTTCAATGGCGTAATCGATTTGACGTGTTGTATTGATAAACAGATTGAAATACCATTTTAAGTTGATACCGGAAACATCTTCAGCAACGCGTTTGAAATCATTTGGTGTCGGATGTTTAAACTTCCAGATGTCATAGAATTTCAAGAAGGTTTTTTCTAAATTTTCCTGACCAATAATATAACCCAACTGTTCTGCAAGCACGGCACCTTTGTTGTACGCTTCGTTGCTGTAGCCATAGTTGGTGTTATAATAATCTGCCAGTAAACTCATCGGTTCTTCTTTACCTGAAAGGGCCAATTTATAATATCCACGGTAGGCTGCAATTTGCGGGTTAGATGCTATGGCACCTCTTTTTTCAAAGATATGCTGCATAGCCAACTCCTCGACATAGGATGTGAAGCCTTCATCAAACCATTCATCGACGGTTTCGTTGATTCCAAACAATTGTTGGTACCAAGAGTGTGCCGATTCATGGAATATTACACCGACAAGGCTTTTTAGATTGCGGCCACCTGTGATAAGGGTAGCTGTACCATATTCCATTCCGCCATCTCCACCTTGAATGATGGTATAAGTTGGCCATGGATATTTACCAAACTTCGCACTACAGAAGTCAAAGAATTCGGTAGATAGGCCTATTGCTGTTTTCCAATTCGAGATCACTTCTTTGTCTGTTGGCAAGAACACAGTATACACTCTTATGCCATTTTTACTTGAGGCGGAATCAACGACAAACTTGGGGTCTGCAGCCCATACAAAATCGTGGATATTTTGGGCCTTATAGTGCCAGGTTGCTTTATTGTCGACGGCTTTTACTTTCGCTTTCTGTTGATAACCTTTGACATCTGATGGATTTTGAAGAACACCTGAGGCACCAACGACATAATTTTTATTGAGGTGTATGGTAACGTCAAAGTTGCCAAAAGGGGCAATAAATTCACGGCCCGTGTATTCATCCAAATGCCAGCCGAATTCATCGAATTGAGCCATCTTCGGATACCATTGCGCCATAGATAGTGCTACACCTTCGGCCGAATTTCGGCCAGTTCTTCTGATTTGTTCCGGAACTTGTGCGGTCCATTCCATATCAAAACGCGCTGTTTCCCCATCTTGGATTGCAACTGGTAAAGCGACCTCCAAAATAGTTCCGTCAATTTTAAATGATGCGTTAGCCCCATTCATTGTTAAACTTTTGATTTTTTGATAACCAATTTGATTGGTCTTAAGCTCTCCGATGCGGCTTTGATATACCGGCTTTTCTTTTGTGCCAAGGTTGGTCACCATGCGCTTGTCTGGATCACTGATGTTTTTTAAGCGGTAATCCATCATCGATCCTGGTTGAAAAGCATTGAAATATAGATGGAAATATACTTTTTTAAGTGATTGCCCTGAATTATTGCTGTACTTCAAGGTCATTTTTCCATCGTACTGATATGCTTTTTCATCCACGTTGACATCCATATGGTAGTCAACTTTCTGTTGCCAGAATCCTTTTCTTTGGGCCTTCGCTACTGCCCCCCAAATATTCAATACACATGCAAGTGTAAAAAAGGATATTATTTTGATTTTCATGCCCCAAACTTACAAAATTGTCTCAATAAATGGCACTTAAACGAATGTAACGAAGTTAATGTCATCAAATCTTGACGAAAGTTGACTGTTCTTTGGGAATTGGCTTGGTTTTGGTTAGGGAATTTAACTGTTAAGTTAAAAATCAATTTTACTGTTTTTATGGAAAATCTATATTATAAGCCCTCGGGAAAGGCTCCTGCTTTGGTATTTATCGGATCTCTTGTGCTAGGCACAATTAGTGCCGTTGTATTGGCAATTGTTTACATCGCTTTGCAGTGGTTTATCCCTATTATTTATTTTAATGTATTTATTACATTGGGATTTGGTGCTGGGATATTCTATGTGCTGAATTTCTGTTTCAAAAAATGGAAATTAAGAAATAAGGGCATTGCACTATTGATTACTTTGCTAGTCGCGCTTTTAGCCTTTTATGCGCAATGGGCTCTTTTCGTTTCGCTGATGTACAATGCGGAGGGAACCATGGGCGGAGATACCTGGGTAAAATCATCTTTCAATCTGGAAGGGTTCAAAGCCTTTTTCTTACACCCTTCATTTATTTGGGAAGCGATGCAAGGTTTAAACGAAGTCGGTACCTTTACCTTGAAAAAGAGCCCGGTTTCGGGTGGTATGTTGTGGGCCGTTTGGGCGATTGAGATGGGTATTATTCTGATTACGCCGCTTATTATGGCTTTCCGCGGTATTACTATTTATCCTTTTTCTGAAAAAGACGAAGTATGGATGAATAAGCGGACATTGCCCGGAAGGTTGAAATTCGTGGCGGATAAAGATGCCGTCGTAAGCTCCTTGGGGAATCATGATTTTGCCTATGTGTATGATCATCTTTCAGATGAAGAAGAGCATTTCTCTTTTGCCACGGCCGAATTATATGAATCTGAAACGGACGACCATCAGTATCTGACCATCTATAATCACCAATTTACGGAAAAGAAAGGCAAGATGGAAGAGAAGAAGGATGAGATCATCGAATTCTTGCGGATCAATAGAAATAGTCTATAAACGAAATATACTGACGAGTTGAATTGCTCTTTATTATATGCAATGGCAGCTCAAATTCGATCGTATAGCTTGGTTCTTTACAAAGAGATCCCAGGAATATTTCCCCTGGGATCTTTTTTACATATTATTGTACCAATGTTCCACCCTTTAATTTCCATTCATTGATGGAAGGACTATAAATTTTGACGTCCTTAATACCATTTTTCGCCAATATGGATGCCGCTATGGTTGCGCGGTCTCCAGACTGACAATGCAGGTACAGCTGTTTACTTCGATCAATTTGGTTAAGATTGTCTGCAATTGTACCAACAAAGATATGAGTCGCATGCGGTAAATGGCCCTCTGAAAACTCAGCGGCATTACGCACATCAAGTATTTGGATGTCGGATTTGCCCAATACACTATTCATCTCTTCGAAACCGATGAGTTGCTGATGTTCCAATGGAATCCCCAAATGAGGAATCGTATCAGGCGTAATATATCCAGCGACATGATCCAATCCAATGCGCATAAGCTTGCGGGTAATGTCGTCCAATTGGCTTTCCTCTACAATGAGTATAAAAGGATCCGTGTAATTAAGGATCCAACCAGCCCAGGTATTAAACGTTTTGTTATGCTGAATATTGATGCTATTGGGGAGATATCCTTTGGCAAACTCAAACTTATGGCGTGTATCAATGATAGTTGTTCCTTTGTGGTATAAACGCAGAAAAGTTTCGTTCGTTAACTTCTTGTACTGAGGAACTGCCGTTTGCAAAGGCCGTGCTATTTTGTTGAGTTTTTTCATCATGGCAAAATAGCGTGGCGGTTCGGGCTGTCCTGATAATAGCTCTTCCACGAAGGCTGTTTCGTTGTTTTGGTATTGAAGCGCCCAGTTTCGTATTTTTTCATAACCAACTGTTGAACTCGGAACGGCGCCTAGGGCCTTTCCACACGCGGATCCGGCCCCATGTGCGGGCCATACTTGAATATGATCAGGTAGAGCCAAGAAATGTTGCAACGATCGGTACATTTGGTGGGCTCCAATTTCCTTGGTTCCGATCATTCCCGCTGCATTCTCTAACAGATCTGGGCGTCCGATATCCCCAACAAATACAAAATCACCTGTAAATATCATGACTGGCTCCATGGTTGCAGGCGTATCAATCAATATAAAACTGATACTCTCGGGCGTATGTCCAGGGGTATGGATAACTTGGAAAATCAGATTTCCAACTTGAAATTGATCTCCATGTTTTAATCCAATATGTGGAAATTCATATTCCCAATCTTCTCCACCTTCATCGGAAAGATAAGGTTGGGCGCCTGTCAATGCGGCTAACTCTAGCGTACCTGAAAGGTAGTCGGCATGTATATGCGTTTCCGCAATATGGGTTATGGTCAGATTATTCTTTTGTGCAATCTCAAGATAGCTGTCTACATCTCTTTTAGGGTCAATGACTAGCGCTACACCCTTGGCTTGACAACCAATGATATAACTCGAATGTGCTAAAGATGACTCAAAAATGTGTTGAAAAAACATAACGTGTGATTTTAATAATTTACAAATTGAATGAATTCGAAAGCAAAGATTAGGATGCCGATACTAATTAAAAAGTACCCAAAAATACCTTTCAATTTTGCCGCATCTAATTTGTCTTTCCATTTGGAACCAATCTGGAGGCCTATTAAAGTGATTAACGTAAAGGTAACCAATATAAACCAATTCATATGTTCCAGGAACTGATAATTCGCGATCAAACCGAATGAGGCGTTTAAACCGATGATAAACAACGAAGTTGCAATGGCCTGCTTAAGTGGAATTCCTAAGAGTAATACGAGGGCCGGCACAATGATAAAGCCTCCTCCTGCACCCACCAGGCCTGTCATGATACCGACGAGCAATCCGACGAGGACAACGTTGAAAATCTGGCCAATTCCACCCCTGAATCGATCGTGCCGAACCTGTTTACGTCTTCGTACCATTGCTGTCGCAGAAATCAAAATCACAATCGAGAAAAGGAGCATAATGATATGGTTTCTAGAGATCGCTATCTCGCCAAGGTGGAATGACTCTGGTATGGCTACAAGGAGATAACGCTTGGTCAAATAGACCGAAATTAGCGATGGAAAGAGAAAAACGGCCGTAGTTTTCAGGTCAATTTCTCTTTTTTTCAACGGAGAAATTGATCCGACCAAGGCTAATATTCCTATAGAAAACAACGAATAGTCCAATGCATATTGAGGTTCTATATGAAAAATATAAACAAATATTGGCAATGTTAGAATACTTCCGCCGCTCCCCATCAAACCCATTGACAGGCCGACCAGAACAGCTAATATAAAACCAGCTATAAATATTAATTCCATTTTCTCTTTCTAAAATTTTAACTAGTGGTACAGGCCTCAGATTGCGCGTATATGAGGTAATTTGGTCTAAAGTAGTTTGTTAAAACTAGTGCGGCAACTTATTGCGCAAGACTCCATAAAGCCAAGTACCCAACAAAGCAAAAAGCAAGAGGATTCCTATAGTCCAATAACCAGCACCGATTAGGGCAAACATTGGTCCCGGACAAGCGCCTGTCAATGCCCAGCCTAAGCCAAAGATTGTTCCCCCGAGCAGGTATCGTGTAATACTTTTGTCTTTATCATGGAATGCTATTTGCATCCCGTTACTATCTTTGATTTGCTTTCTCTTGATGATTTGTACGATTATAATTGCTGTGGTCAGTGCTGTACCGATAATCCCATACATATGAAAGGAACGAAATTGAAACATTTCGTAGATTCTATACCATGATGCGGCCTCTGATTTGTATAAGATGATTCCAAACAATATACCGATGGAAATAAATTTTAGTGCTTTCATTTATGCGAAAATTAGCGGGAATAAAAAATGAACCATGATGATCCCACCTAGGAAGAAACCTATAACGGCGATCAAAGAAGGAAGCTGAAAATTGCTAAGTCCAGAAATAGCATGGCCGGATGAACATCCACCAGCATAGCGGGTTCCAAACCCAATCAATACACCGCCAATACTTAAAAGTAGAAACTGAAACAAAGATCCGTCGAAAATGAAAATGGATTCAGGAAGGTAGCCTTGTAAATGGTCGATAATACCTAGCTCTTTTAAGTCGGCAACACTTTTGGAATTAATATGGCTTGCAGTGCCATCGCTCAGAAAATTATGTGCAATAAAACCGCCAATAGCTGTCCCGAGTACTACCAATAAATTCCATGACTGGGTCTTCCAATCGAATCTGAAAAAAGAGGAAGTTTTTCCGGCCCCTAATACAGTACACATGGTGCGCAGATTATTGGACATGCCAAAATCCTTTCCCTGTTTGAGCAGCAGGTACATGACCAGTGCAATTAAAGGTCCTGAAATATACCAGGGCCATGGTTGTTTGATGTATTCCAATAGCATAACATTGTTCTTAAGTGATGTTACAAAGGTACATACTGCCTTTGCAAAAGCCTGTAACAAATGTTACCGAAGGAAGAAAGAATTTATAGGTCGTAATATTCAATGTCGGCGTCCTTTAGGGCTTCCGTTAGCAGGGGAAGATCATCTTCCTTTTGAAATAATTTGTTGCGCCAGGTACGGAAGGCTGGCCCTTTGTTTTGGTTGATAATGATCAGGTTGCCGCCGGAACGTTTGAGATTCCTGATATGAGAAATATTATTCAAAGGGAAAACGATTGTCTTTTTAGCGTTGCTTATCTGAAGTGTATTTTCATCCAAGACCCAAGTCGATGACAAAGTCGAAGACTTTATGGCCAGATACAGTGCTAAAGGAATCATTAAAAGAGCAATAATAATCTTGAGAATTTCCTGTATGGGAACTTTAGACATTCCCATTCCGATCAAAAAGATTGAAATTAGCAAGATTAACATGTATTTTCCACGATGCAATGTCGACAAGTGGAATGTCTGTGGATTACTCTTCATATTTCTTGATAAACTTCCCTTTTGCGTCAATATAATAAAAATTCTCTAGATCCTCCGTTACAAGCGCCAGCCCGTTTTCAAAAGCTTGGGCATTTTGTAATTTAAATGGAACAACGACTTTTCCTGTGTAATCAATGTACCCATATTTATTGTCATTAAATGCCAGTAGAAGTCTTTCACCCGCAAAAGATAGAAACTCATAATCCGTTTTAAGTTGATTATGCCCCGTTTTATTAATAAGCTGGTAAGATTGGTTGACTAGAATTAACGCGAGATTATCGCGATAATCCGAAATGGTTTCATATTTGGCAGGAAGTAAAACAGCGCCTTTTTGATCCATGATACCCGTATGTTCTCCTTCCGTAAAAAGTGCATATTCTGGGCTAGGAACTGAAATAAAGTCATATTTGGCCTGCAGCAATATTTTACCGTTTGTATCCAACAGCCCATACTTAAGATCTCTCATATAAACTACTGGACCGCCTTCGGTTTCTAAACTGAGCGATTCATATTGACATGGAATAACTTCTTTGCCGTGTATGTCTATTAAGCCAAACATTTGTGCTGCATCATTTACGATGGCATAGTCTCCTACATAGCTATATATTGCCGTATACTTTGCTGGTGTTAATTTGTTTCCTAAGCTGTCCTGTACACCAAAATATGCTGTATTGGAATCTTGATACCAAGATAGCTGATCGTTTAGCGTGGAATCTATAGCTTCCTCAATAGGTTCACCTTCTTCATAATCCGCTGGAATTTCAAAGAGTGATTTGTCGAATGTTATTTCTTCCACCTTGGTCGCTTGAATTCCGAGCCCGGCCGATCCGATATAGAGCGCTGCCCCGGGCACTTTTTCGAGATAATCGTAAGTGCCCCAGTATAACTTTGGCAATTTTGGTGCATACCAAACGGTAATTTCCGTTTGTGGATCTTGGCTACCTGTTAGATTGAATGTTGCTTTTTCGCAGGTTATTCCTGCAATTATCTTCTTTTGATTGGGAACTAAGCTGATCTCAAAATCTCCCGAATAGGCATAATTATCACCCTCGTTTACGGCAGTCTCAATGAGTTTGCCGGTGGCCAGCTCTGTTGCAGTATAGGTTTTATTTATTTCATCCAGTAGAAAAGAGCTGCCTTCGTGGATATTGCTGATCTGTATCGATTTTCCGAATAATAAACTTTCAATTCGCATCTGGTCTTTGGTGATGAAGGCCTGCATTAATGCTTCATTATTTCCAGCCAATATTTTGATGAATTCTGAAGATGCGGTATCGGTTCCCGTTTCAGGATCAGCAAATTGATATGAAATTTTATATAGCTTTTGCTGAGCGTGTCCTTGTCCGATAAGGAGAAAAAACGCCAGCTGTAAACAAAGGATAAATTGTTTCATTGTGTGATTTTAAGCTGCAAAAATATTGAAATTCGATTGATTTTTGAAATAATCTTTCGTTGTTTGTGGAAATTCTTTCAAAAATAGATATTATTGTATTTGGTTGTTTAAAACCGATTTTTGGTCTGTACTTAGGGGTCAGGTGCTAGCGTCTTATTTTTTGAGTATAGATCTTGCGTTGTGGACTATTTTTATGCCAAGTGAAATAAATGGTTGTAAGGACGGCGGTTAAGATAGCGGTCTTGCGGGAGTGTATGTGTTTTTTACTTGTTTTATAGGTTATTATCATATAATCGTCAAGAAAAAGCAAAAATAATTAAGGAATGTAGCTTTTTGGAAAAAGGTGAAATGTTAATTTTGTATTTTACAAACCTCGAATTTTTTACTGTTTAAAAAAGATACCTGTGGAACTATTACTAATAGAGGATGAACCATCCGTCATATCATTGATCGAAAGAGGCTTAAAAGAAGAAGGCTATCATATTAGTATTGCTATGGATGGTTATACTGGTCTAAAAATGGCGGGATTGAACCGTTATGACTTGATCCTATTGGATGTGATGTTGCCGGGTATGAATGGCTTAGATGTGTGCAAAAACATTCGGATGTCTAACAACGAAGTCCCAATTATTATCTTAACAGCATTAAATCAAACGGAGGACATTGTCGAGGCCTTTGATAGGGATGCGGATGATTACTTGACGAAGCCGTTTCGTTTAGAGGAATTAAAAGCTCGAATCAGTCGCTACAGCCGTAAATCCAAAACAGTTACCGAGCAGAAAAATATATTGGTATTTGACGATCTTCAATTGGATAGAGACAGTAAATCGGTTCAACGTGCCAATTCTCCTATTATTCTCACAGCTACTGAATTTCGTTTACTTGAATTTTTAATGCTCAACCGAAATAAGGTATTGAGCCGGATCGATATTCTGGAAGAAGTATGGGGTATGGATGTCGACTTAAGCACCAATGTTGTCGACGTGTATGTGAATTACCTGAGGAAAAAGATCGATAAACAATTTTCACGTAAACTTATCCATACGGTGATCGGTATGGGCTATGTAATCCGTCATGAAAATTAGGACCAAAATAGTTCTCCTATTTTCTATCATCAGCACCCTGCTGCTTGTTGTTTTTGCCATTTATGTGTCTTATTTCACGTACGACAGTCTACAGACCAAATTTTTTCATCGGCTTGAAGAGAATGCCGTTATTGTTGGAGATCATATCGTCCATCAGAAGGATGAAAATAGGGCACTCTATATTCAGGTAAAACGTAAATACCTGAAACAATTATCTGAAGGAACAGACCATCTCATTCGTGTTGTTAAGGGAAGTGATCGTGTTCAATTGCGGCCCGAACTTCCTATGCCGAAAACATTTTATACAGAGGTGATTCGTGACGGGAAAGGAAGATATATGCATGGCGATACTGCATTTGTAGCCGTTTTTTTTCAGGATCATCTTCACCACGAAAATTTGATTGTTGTATCGGAAGGGATTGATGATTACGGCCATGATGAACAGCGTCAATTGGATCGTACCCTGATCACCGGTGGGATTTTGGCGATTTTTTTAATTGTACTGATGTCTTTTTATTTTGCTGACCGATTATTGAAACCCATTAAGGATATCAACAATGATTTAGACAAAGTTGATATCGCACATTTAGACCATCGTCTGTTTAGTAAATTTAGCAATAGCAAAGATGAATTGGGTGTTTTGATTGCGAACTTAAATTCAATGCTTAGCCGATTGGATATCTCGGTTCAGTCGCAACAGAGTTTTATCGGAAATGCCTCTCATTCGCTAAAGACCCCACTTACAATTATCGGAGGAGAAGCCGAATTGGCACAACAGCTCCTGTCGAAAGAGCATGAAGCTTATTATTCACTGGAGACGATCGCAAAATATGCGGATAAAATGGAGTTGATTATCAATAATCTTTTGCAACTATCCCGCATGGGCTTCAAGGGGGAAGTGGACAATAAAGAAATTATTCGAATTGACGAATTACTCTATGAAATTTATAAAGCCGAAAAAAGTATTCATAAGGACCTCAAGCTTTCTTTTGATCTAACAGAAATTCCAGAAGATAGTGATGAGCTTACGGTTTTGGCTAACCCGGATCTGTTTTTTATTGCCTTTAGCAATATTATTTCAAATGCATTTAAGTACGGCAATGGAACGCAGGTTGGCGTAGCCATAAGTAGCGATAGCAAAAATATTACGATAAAAGTGTTTGACCAAGGGATAGGTATTCCTAAAAAAGACCAGCCACATATTTTTACCTCTTTTTACCGCGCTTCTAATGTCGGTGATATCTATGGCAATGGTTTGGGGCTTGTTTTAGCCAAAAATATCTTTGACCTTCATGGTGCTGAATTGTTCCTCAATTCAACGGAAGGTCAAGGCACTCTGGTCGTTGTTACAATCCCAAAAACTCCTTTCTAATTTCATTTTAATCTCATCCTTATTCCATTTTTAGGTGGCTGTGATATACTTGTACCAGAGATAAGTATAACTCATGGATCTATCTTGTTGTTTCGAATCGGATTATGTTTTGAAACCGCGGGATTGCTTCGTTACCATAAAGGAACAAAATATAAGGATGAAAAAAACACTTTCACTTTTTACAACACTGGGGATTAGTATAGCATCATTGCATGCGCAAGAGCAGATCCAAACGGACTCTGTTCAGGCGCAAAGAAGCAGCTTGTTACTGAAAGAACCCGCGCGAGCAAAATCATTTCAATTGGATGTCCTGTTAAGAGCAGGTCTGCAAACGGACAATGGGGAGGGGGAGTCTCAAGCAAAAGCAAACCTTGATGATGCCCGTATTTTGATGAGCGGCGAATACAATGATAGACTGTCGTATAAAGTGCGTTTTCGTTTGAATAGGTCATTTGCTCCAACGAGTCAGGATAATGGCTCGCGTGCATTGGACATGGCATTGATCAAGTACAAGTTTGGCAAGGATCTCAAATGGTCCGTTACGGCCGGTAAGCAAAGTGCGATGGTCGGGAGTTATGAATTTGAAAATAACCCAATTTACGAATATAAGTTCACAGACTATGTCGACCGTATATTGAATCTCTTTGTTGTCGGTGGAATGTTATCCTATGAAGTCAATCCGAATCATTCGTTACATGCCCAAGTTTACAACACGACCAATGATAGTTTTATGGAGCTTCATGCAAAAAATGATTTTGCTGTAGGTGATTTGGAACGCTCTAGTGTACCAATGGGAGCCTATTTCACTTGGGTGGGGGCATTTATGGATAAGCGTTTTAATACGAAATGGTCTTACAACATCTCTCAGTTTGCAAAGGGACATACTAATCATGCCGTTTCATTAGCGAATAAATTCAAAACAGCAAAACAGATGCTATATCTTGATTTACAGTACTCTTATCTTGCTGTCGATCATGCGATGATTGCATCTTCGGCGATCAACGAATTTTATGGTAGAACTGGCGAGAACCGTGTATTGGCCAAAGATGTGAACTACAGCTCTGCTATATTGCGCTATGATCAATTTTTGAGTAAAAAATGGGAAGTGGCTTTGAAAGGTGGGTATGAGGTCGCGGGATCGAGAGATGATAACCAACTCGGTAAGAATTTTCGCCAAAACTGGACTTATTTTGCGGCTTTGCAACATAAGCCGTTTCATAACCAGGATCTTCGATTTTATTTAGGTTACGTTGGTAACACCGTAAACTATAAGGGCTATATGGATATAGCCAAGAGTCAGTACAACTGCTTAGCCTTTGGGGCATATTTTACCATTCCAGTTTTATAATAATTCCTTTAACAAATTAACAAATAATTATTTTTTTATGCGTTTAACACCGAGAGAAACAGAAAAGCTGTTGTTGCATTTGGCCGGCGAATTGGCGGCTAAGCGATTGAAACGCGGGGTAAAATTAAATTATCCTGAGTGTATCGCTTACATCAGTGCCCAGATTATGGAGGAGGCTAGGGACGGAAGGTCTGTGGCGGACTTAATGTCTTATGGTACTACCTTATTGAAAAGGAGCCAAGTCATGGAAGGAGTCCCTGAAATGATCCATGATGTACAGATCGAAGTTACTTTTCCGGACGGAACTAAATTGGTGACTGTCCATGATCCTATTCGTTAATAAATATTGAATGATATGATTCCAGGAGAATACATTTTAAAAAAAGAGGAAATCAAAGCTAATGTTGGGCACAGAACCACAAGCATTGTTGTGAAAAATGAAGGTGATCGACCGATTCAGGTAGGTTCACATTATCATTTCTTTGAAGCGAACAAGTTGCTTTCCTTCGACAGGGAGAAAGCGTTTGGGATGCGCTTGAATATTCCAGCCAGCACCGCTGTTCGTTTTGAACCAGGGGAACAAAAATCGGTTGTTTTGGTTGAATTTGGCGGAAGTAAGGAAATCCATGGTTTTAATGGATTGACAAATGGGAAGTATACAGATCAATCGGTGAAGACCAAAGCCATTGATAAAATGAAAAAATTGAAATTCAGACAATCTAAATAAATATGGGAGGATGGAATAGACGCGAATGGATTAAAGTTGTAGGGCTCACTACTTTGGGTACTACTGTTGGTCTACATGCGCTTGGTTTAGATAAACTAGGTTTAGATAAATCATCTGTAAAATATGTTGATGGGGAACTTTATATACCGAGAGACAAATATGCGGCTCTTTTTGGACCGACCACTGGAGATAAGGTTCGTCTGGCAGATACAGAGCTTTTTATTGAAATTGAAAAAGATTTCAATGTTTATGGAGAAGAGAACAAATTTGGTGGCGGTAAAACTATTCGCGATGGTATGGGGCAATCGGCTCGTGCCTTGCGTGATGAGGGGGTGTTGGATTTTTGTATCACTAATGTCATTATCATTGACCACTGGGGTATTGTAAAAGGCGATATCGGTATTAAGGATGGTAAAATTGTAGGTATTGGTAAAGCTGGAAACCCAGATGTACAGGATGGTGTAACCGAGGGGATGATCATCGGTGCTTCTACGGAAGTGCATGGGGGAGCGGGCTATATCCTAACTGCAGGCGGTATTGATACGCACATTCACTTTATCTCGCCGCAACAGATTGAAACAGCGCTATATTCTGGTGTAACTACTTTTATTGGTGGCGGTGCGGGACCAGCAGATGGAACACTGGCAACGACAGTGACTTCAGGAAAGTGGTATATCGAGCGTATGTTTGAAGCGTTTGAAAACCTTCCTATCAATGTTGGTTTTTTCGGAAAAGGTAACGTGTCGACCACTAAACCTATTGAAGAACAAATTGAAGCTGGTGCACTGGGCGTTAAAATCCATGAAGATTGGGGAGCGACTCCGGCAACAATTGATGCGGCATTGAAAGTTGCTGATAAATACGATGTACAAGTTGCGATCCATACCGACACACTGAATGAGGCCGGTTTCTTGGAAGATACTGTTGCTGCGATTGATGGTCGTGTAATCCATACTTTCCACACGGAGGGAGCCGGCGGTGGACACGCTCCGGATATTATTAAGATCGCCATGTATCCCAATATCCTCCCTGCATCTACCAATCCAACAAAACCTTTTACGGTAAATACTGCTGAAGAACACTTGGACATGCTGATGGTCTGCCATCACTTGGATAAAAATGTGAAAGAAGATGTGGCATTTGCTGATTCACGTATCCGTCCACAGACAATCGCTGCCGAGGATATTTTGCAAGACATGGGCGTATTTTCAATTATGAGTTCGGATAGCCAAGCGATGGGACGTGTGGGAGAGGTCATTTCCCGTACATTCCAAACCGCCCATAAGATGAAAATCCAACGCGGCCCTTTAGCTGAAGATCAAGGGAAAGAAAATGATAACTTCCGTGTCAAACGTTATGTGTCTAAATTTACAATCAACCCTGCTAAAGCACATGGTATTGACCAATATATTGGTTCGATTGAAAAAGGGAAGTATGCAGATTTGATCCTTTGGAAACCAGAATTGTTTGGTGTAAAACCTGAGTTGATCATCAAAGGCGGTATGATTTTGGGCGCTAAAATGGGGGATGCCAATGCGTCAATTCCGACACCACAGCCAATCATTTATCGGCCAATGTTTGGAAATTATGGTAAAGCAGTTTCAAAACTATGCTTCAATTTCGTTTCGAAAATTTCTTTGGAGAACGGAAATATTCAAAAATTGAATTTGTCGCGTAAATGTCTGCCTGTGGAGGGATGTCGTACGGTGATGAAAAAAGATATGGTCCATAATCATGCAACACCAAATATCGTCGTTAATCCAGAAACCTATGAAGTAACAGTCGATGGTGTGTTGGCGACCTGTGAACCATTGAAGGAACTTCCAATGGCTCAACGGTACTTCTTATTCTAATTGGTTATTTATGTTGTTAGCAAGAGACATTAAGGGGAATATTTGGGCCGATAGCACAGATCAGAACAGTGTTGAACTTGATTTTTTGGAACTCGAATGGTTTGATACGGAAAGACGTATTATCCGAGGGTTCACTGTTGAAGGTCGAGAAATAGGCTTTAAAAATTTAGGAACGGAATCCTTGTTTGACGGTGATATTTTGTTCGAAACAACGGAACTGCGCATTGCTGTTCGAATATTGCCCTGTCCTTGCCTTGTTGTACGTCCTAAAAACCTCTTGGATATGGCTCGGATATGTCTCGAAATTGGCAACAAACATATCCCTGTTTTCATCAACGCTGCACATGAAATTATTGCAGCCTATGAAAATCCCCTTTGGGAAACCTTAGAAAGGGCGGGTTTTACACCGACGAAAGAGTTACGGGTGATAGAAAGAACACATACGTTACGCATACATCAGTATGCCGTAGTCCAGCACAAAATTACCTTGGCCAAGGGGCTCTAATACTTAATTAATAACGATTACATATGAATCCATTGTTGACATTAATGCAGATTAACGACTCTGTATTCCCGATTGGAGGCTTCACACATTCCTATGGTTTGGAAACTTATATCAATAAAGAGATTGTACATGATGCTAAAACTGCAAAAGAATATGCACAGACTTTATTGGAGCATAGTTTCTATTACAACGATGCCGCTTTTTTTCATAAAGCTTGGCAATTATGTGAATCAAGAGCAACCAGGAAAAAGATCGCTGAACTGGATGCATTGATAACCGCTTTCAAAGCTCCTTATGAGATTCGGGATGCCAGTAAGAAATTGGGAATACGGTTTTTAAAATTGACAGAAAAATTAAAACCGGTCAAGCGTTGTTCGGCTTATCTAAAGGCGATAAATGCGCAAGAACAGCATGGTCACTATGCAATGGCATTTGCCATGTTTGCCCATGCGCAGGAAATTAGTTATTCAGACGCACTGAGTGCTTTTTATTATAATTCTTTGAATGGTATTATGACGAATTGTGCCAAACTGGTTCCAATTAGCCAAATGGATGCACAGCAGATTTTGTTTAAACTACAGCCCTTGATTAATAAATTGGTCGGATTACAGCCCGAACTGGATGATGATCTGATCGGAAATTGTTGTATCGCTCAGGATATTCGATGCATGCAACATGAAAAATTATACACGAGAATTTACATTTCGTAAAAATAACTGAAATAAAAGATGTCTAAGAGAAATTACGTGAAAATTGGTGTTGCTGGTCCTGTGGGCTCTGGCAAGACGGCACTTATTGAACGGTTGACACGTTCGATGTCGGCAGATTATAGTATCTGTGTTGTAACAAATGATATTTATACGCGTGAGGACGCTATGTATCTACAACAGAATTCGGCTCTGCCCGCTGAACGTATTATTGGTGTTGAAACAGGGGGCTGTCCGCATACGGCAATCCGTGAAGATGCTTCGATGAATATTGAAGCTGTAGAAGAATTAGCGAATCGTTTTGAGGATGTGGAACTGATTTTTGTTGAAAGTGGAGGTGATAACCTGACGGCGACTTTTAGTCCGGATCTAGCCGATTTGACCATATTTGTTCTCGATGTTGCTGAAGGCGAGAAAATGCCACGTAAAGGTGGGCCAGGTATTACGCGCTCGGATTTGTTGTTGATCAATAAAATAGACCTTGCCCCTTATGTAAATGCCGACTTGGAAGTTATGCGCCAGGATACAATCCGCATGCGCGGTGAAAGACCATTTATTTTTACAAACTTAATGACTTTAGAAGGTTTGGAAGATGTGAAATCATGGATCAAAAAGTATGCTTTGTTGGAGCCCGTAGGTTAAAATTTATCGTATATGGATAGCAAAATCGTATTAAATGTTGCCAAAGAGGACGGCAGAAGTAGATTGAAGGAGAGTTATCATAATGCACCTTATAAACTAACGCATTATGGCGCGGCAGGATTGACCAATCATTTGGAAATGATCATCATGAGTGCATCGCCTGGTATTATGGATACGGATTATTTGCACATTGATGTTCATGTGAAAAAAGATGCACAATTGAAACTTTTTACACAGTCCTTCAATAAGCTTCATCCTATGAAAACTGGCGCAAGACAACATACGGACGTGCATGTTGGGGCCGGTGGCTTGTTTCATTACATTCCACACCCAGTAACGCCGTTTAAGGATTCTATTTTTAAGGCAAGCAATCATATTCACTTGGCTGAAGATGCAGTTTTGATGTGGGGTGACATTATTAGTGTTGGAAGAATTCACATGAAAGAAGCATTTGAGTTTGATAGTCTCCATACGCAAACCAAGATTTTTAGACAAGGTAAACTGTCCTTTATTGACAATCAGCTTTTGCGTCCCAAAAGTCAACCGATACAGAAGATGTTATTTTTTGAGGGATATACCCATCAGGCAACTTTTGTGTTCTCGGCTCTTTTTGCGCAAGAATTAAAATATGAATTGGATGAAATCTTAACTGTTGAATACAATGATATCTCTTATGGCTTTACGCAGGCTTCAAAAGATGTGGTTATCCTACGTGCTTTGGGGACTGATGGAGAGTTGCTTTACGACTTTTTACATATGTTGGGGCAATTGTGTTGGGATTTTACACAACATAAGTTTTCTGAAAGGAAGGAAGATACAGCCGTCGAAGCGATAACGGAAGATGAGAAATCGAAGACGGGGGAAATCACCGTCATTGAACACAGAAAACCTCGTCGAAAAAGTAAGCGGGAGTTGGTGGATGCTGTAGTGGTGGAAGGAACTAACTATGCATAAGGGGAGCCAGCATGACGAGATATGGATTGATGTTATCCCTGATTTTGACAAATTGAAGCTGGGCCGCGATTCAGATATTTTGGATCTTTCCTATTATGAAGTAAATAAGCGCGTTATCCAGCGGAAAACAAGAAAGGGTAATCTGGTGCGTATACAGCGTGATGATGGCAGCGCACTGCGTTCAGGACAGTGTATTTATCATCGTGGTGATTTATTCATCCAGGTCAACATTTTACCTTGTCTTTGTGTATTGTTGGATAGTCAGAATCTATCTGTTGTGGGCGAGTTCTGCTTCGACGTGGGCAATCGACACTTGCCGGTTTATCTCAAGGCAGATGGGCGATTTGCTGTTTCTTATGATGGACGTCTCTATCAGGCGCTAAAAGAAAAATACAAAGGCTTTATCACATTGGAAAATACGATTTTAGAACCTGATGAACAGATTACCTACATTCGTAGACCTATCCTCGAATGATGGAATGCTGGTATTAGCGAAAAATTGCGCATTTTTGTCGCTATGAAATTTGGCGAGGAATTGCAAGCATGGTATCGACAGCATAAGCGAGATCTACCATGGCGAGAAACAAAAGATGCCTACAAAATATGGCTTTCTGAAATTATTCTGCAACAGACTCGTGTCGAACAAGGCTTGCCCTATTATGTACGTTTTGTCGAGCGATTTAAGAATGTTGTGGAATTTGCGAATGCAGAAGAAGATGATATTCTTCATCTTTGGCAAGGTCTGGGTTACTATTCTAGAGGACGGAATATGCATAAGGCCGCGCGAATAGTTCGCGATCAGTATCAGGGTGTTTTTCCGGTAGATTATCAAACATTAATAACGCTTCCTGGAATAGGAGAGTATACTGCTGCGGCGATATCCTCTTTTGCGAACGATGAAGCCCAGGCGGTATTGGATGGAAATGTGTTTCGTGTACTGGCGCGATACTATGGCATAGAAACACCTATCAATTCTACGGAAGGAAAGAAGATTTTTACAGCTATAGCCAAAGAAAATCTTGATCATAAACACCCGGCATTGTATAATCAGGCTATTATGGATTTTGGTGCCACCCATTGTAAGCCCAAGCTGCCTTTATGTGAATTCTGTATGTTTCGTCCTTCCTGTTATGCGTTATCTAAAGGCCAGGTAGATCAATTGCCTGTAAAGCTTAAAGCCAAGGCAAGCAAAGATCGATACTTTAATTATTTTATCTCGAAGGATAACGATCAGATACTGATGTCTAAACGTGGTGAAGGTGACGTTTGGCAGAATCTATATGAGTTTCCACTTTTGGAGTCTAATTACAGCTTGTCAATTCCGGATGTTCTTAGCGATGAGTGGTTTATTTCCTGTTTCGGTTCCGATGCTGAACTACATGTTTTACAACAGCAGACAAAACATATCTTGAGTCATCAAAATATTTATGCGACATTTTTTGAGGTGCGGTTAAAAGGCGATCTAATTCAAAAAAAATCCAATTGGGATTATGTATTTCTAAAAGATTTAGATAAATTAGCTAAACACAAGTTGATCTTTATCTTTTTGGAAAGATCAAATTTTTAACCATTTATGCTTTTAAATTATGTCAGGAGTTAACAAAGTCATTTTAGTGGGACATCTTGGAAAAGATCCCGAAATTCGCTATTTAGAAGGCAATGTCTCTGTTGCCAGTTTTCCATTGGCAACATCAGAAACGTATAACAAAGACGGAAAAAGAGTAGAACAAACCGAATGGCACAATATTGTTATGTGGCGAGGTCTGGCTGACGTCGCTGTAAAATATCTAACAAAGGGGAAGTTAGTTTATATTGAAGGTCGACTGCGGACTCGTACTTATGAGGATAAGGAAGGTATTAGACGATATGCTACTGAGGTTGTCGCTGAAACCTTTACGCTTTTAGGTCGTAAATCGGATTTTGAGCCGAATGCGGGTGTAAGTGCTGGTAATACAGCAAACACGCAGGCGCAAAAAGTCGAAGATAAGGAAGTGGAGGTCGATTTTACGGAGAATGATCAGGAGGATAATCCATTACCATTTTAAGCTGAAGAATTTGAGATTATGTAAAAACTTTACATGTATAGTAAATATAGTAAAATCATCAAAAAACAAAAGAGCAGGCAACTAGGCCTGCTCTTTTGTTTTATTAGCGTTTTGGGTGTGGAATTCTGATTACCTTCTCCCAAGCGAGTAGGCTGTTTCTGCTATGTGTTCTTTTATGATGCTCAGTCGAAGTTCAAAATTTCTTTTTAGCGGAAATTTTGGCTATGTTTGCTCTAATTATGTTGCAAGATAGAATTACGCAGTATACTGAAGAGATTAAGGCATTTGCGCCAGCTTCTTCAGCCGATGTAGAAAATTTCAGATTGAAGTTTTTGGTTTCCAAAGGGATTGTGAAAAATCTTTTTGATGAATTCAAAACAGTTACGCCTGAAGAGAAACGTACTTTGGGAAAAGTGTTGAATGAATTTAAGCAGTTCGCAGAAAATACATTCAAAGAAGCACAAGAAAAGTTCGGGTCTGGTGAGAAGCAAAAATCACAGGAATTTGCGAGTGATTTAACATTGCCTGGTCAAGGTTTTCAGCTGGGGTCTAGACATCCAATCTCTTTAGTTCGTAAAGAAATTGTTGAAATTTTCAAGAAATTAGGCTTTATTGTGTCAGAAGGGCCGGAAATTGAAGATGACTGGCATAATTTTTCTGCGTTGAATTTTCCACCGGAACATCCTGCGCGTGATATGCAAGATACTTTCTTTATCAAAAAACAGGAAGGTAATGACATTACATTGAGAACGCATACATCTTCGGTTCAGGTGCGTTTAATGGAAGCCGGAAAACCACCGTTTCGTGCGATAATGCCTGGACGTGTTTATAGAAATGAAGCTATATCAGCCCGTGCACACTGTTTCTTTCACCAAGTAGAAGGTTTATATGTAGATGAGAATGTTTCTTTTGCCGATTTGAAACAAACTTTATATCATTTTGTTCAAGAGATGTATGGCGAAGGTACCAAAGTACGTTTCCGCCCATCCTATTTTCCTTTCACTGAACCTTCGGCAGAAATGGATATCTCCTGTACAATCTGTAAAGGGGCAGGGTGTAACTTGTGTAAGTACTCTGGCTGGGTAGAAATTTTAGGTTGCGGTATGGTAGATCCTAATGTGCTTGATAACTGTGGTATTGATAGTAAAAAATACTCAGGTTTTGCATTTGGTATGGGAATAGAACGTATCACAAACCTTAAATATGTGATTAAAGACCTACGTCTTTTCTCAGAAAATGACACGCGTTTCTTGTCTCAATTTGAGACCGAATTAATATAAATTAATCATTGTAAAGATTGTGGCATCACATTATTCTCTACGATAATTAGGCAAGAGAATAATGTGATGCTTTTTGGTCTTTAAGCTTTGTAGATGACTTTCAACATTCGTACGATCTAACGTATATGGAACCAGATTATATTATTGAATCCATAAAAAGAACAGCACGTGAGCTCTTTCGTCAAAATGGCTACCATAAAACCAGTGTGAACACATTGGCAAAAAAAGCTAAGATTGCGAAGGCGACGGTGTACAAGTATTTTGATAGTAAAGAGATGATCTTGCATGCCATTCTCATGGATTATCTCCGTGCGAGTCTGCAGGATATTTTGAAAACAACCAAATATGAGGATGATATGGCTTCGTTTTTGGCTTCAACAATTTTGCGGGTAAGCCGACTGACCTATACGGCTTGCAATGAATTGATCGGTTGGGAGTTTATCCGGGAATCTGCGAACGCACAAGAATATCTAAAGACGCTTTCTGAAGATTTGGAGTTTCTGCTCCTAAGCACATTCATTCAGAATGAAAAAATAAATGAAGCGATTAGTGAAGAAAAGCTGACCTTTTTGATCAAGTCTAGTAAGAGTATTGTGTTTTCTTTTGCTTTTACGGCCGTCTCAGATGCCGATGTGCGAAAAAACTTTATTTCGTTTCAGAAAGAGATCCTTCCTTATCTTGTTCAGGCAACAGTTCAGTAACATTATTATAACGCGCTCATCCCTTTCTAATTCACGACGTTATCTTTTTTTTGCATGTTCACTTTTTTATGATGCTCAGCAACGTTAATGGTATTGTCGGGTTGTCTTCGTATTATGTTCGTACCACCTTCGGAGATGAACAGTCTTGCAACTATTATTGACCAGACCCTGAACAGATAATTCCTGTTCAGCGTTTGGTCGGAATCTGATCAGCAACGGTACACGATCTGTATCGCATCCGAACAAGGTACGAACAATGTCCGAATCTGATCCCGGTATTCTATTCGTTCGAAACTTATCATACCTGTCAGGTACTCGTTTATGCCAGTGATAATCAATGGCTATAAATCATTTATGCAGATGAAAAATCGGTATAAATTTGTATTTTTGCACCCTATGAGTAGAAGAATTCCGCAAGAGAAAAAGTTCTTGAAAGATATTGCCATCATTGATATTGCCGAAGAGGGTAGAGGTGTTGGAAAAACCGAAGATTTGGTTTTGTTTGTAGAAAAAGCTGTTCCTGGTGATGTTGTTGACGTGGAGCTTATGCGCAAGAAAAAGAATTTTGCGGAGGCTCGGGTGACCAGTTTAAAAGAGGCTTCATCTTATCGTGTAGATCCGTTTTGTGAACATTTCGGAGTGTGTGGCGGATGTAAGTGGCAGCATATGACCTATGATGCTCAGCTAAAATTTAAGCAACAATCTGTCGATAATGCCCTTTCGCGTATTGGGAAAGTAGATACTTCGGCGATGGAAAGTATTTTAGGCTCTGCGCAAACAGAATATTACAGAAATAAATTAGAATATACTTTTTCAAACAAAAAATGGTTGACTTCTGTTGATGAAGATTCGTCCCAATTAGAAATGAATGCACTGGGTTTTCACGTGCCTGGACGTTTTGATAAGATTTTAGATATCGATCATTGTTTTTTGCAAGAAGATCCTTCAAATGAAGTTCGTAATAGTATCCGTGATTTTGCTCTTAGTCAAGATATGACGTTCTACGATTTGCGTGAACACACAGGTGTATTGCGTAATTTGATTATCCGTATTTCTTCAACCGGGGAGATGATGGTGATCGTTGTGTTTGCATATCCGGAAGAAGGACAGGTTGAGTTGTTGATGGAATTTGTTAAAGAAAAGTTTCCTCAAGTCGCTTCCCTGTTATATATTGTAAACCAGAAACGCAATGATACAATCTTCGATCAGGATATTCATGTATATGCCGGTCGTGATTTTATCTATGAGGAGATGGAGGGCTTGCGTTACAAAGTTGGGCCTAAGTCGTTCTATCAAACAAACTCTGCACAAGCGTATGAGCTGTATAAAATCACACGTGACTTTGCCGATTTAAAGGGGGATGAGTTGGTGTATGACTTGTATACAGGAGCGGGTACAATTGCAAACTTTGTCGCTAAGAGGGCGAGAGAAGTTGTTGGTGTAGAGTATGTTCCTACTGCCATTGAGGACGCTAAAGTCAATTCGTCGATCAATGATATTACGAATACAAAGTTCTACGCTGGAGATATGAAAGATGTGTTGACCCCTTCCTTCATAGCTGAACACGGAAAACCAGATGTGGTGATTACAGATCCACCACGTGCAGGAATGCACGCTGACGTTGTAGCTCGTTTGTTAGAAATGGAATCACCGCGTATTGTATATGTCAGTTGTAATGCTGCTACACAGGCACGCGATTTGGTGTTGTTGGGCGAAAAATATGAGGTGAAGCGGATCAAGCCAGTAGATATGTTTCCGCATACCCAACACGTTGAGAATGTGGTTTTATTGGAATTAAAGAAGTAATAGCATACAGTATGGAAGTAGAAGATTTATTTGCAGGATCTGCAAGAGAAGAAAATACACCGTCTACAGAGCAAAGTCCATTAAAAAGTCTGCAGGTAGATCTCGATTTTTATAGTGAATCAATCCGCGAAGTAGCGCTGGAGATTGTTGAAGAAGGTTATTCTGACTACCCAATTTTTGTCGCACATCAGCATGAAGTTTCCGTTGGCGAAGTGATATTAGATCGTAAGGAACTGGAGACGAAATGGAGCATAAACGCCTCGACACTGGAAGAGTTTGTAGAAATGGATATTATTCAAGAAGATCGTAAAGCGTCTTTTATTCAGAACTATAAGCCTGCGAAAGACTATATGTGCTTGTTTGTTGTAGTTGCTGAAGGGGCTAATTTTGTTTTTTATCCATACAAATGATAAACAAAGAATATTTAAACTTTTTTAACAGTACAAGTGTCAAACTATTATTACTTTTAACAAAGTAGGTTAGGTGTAGCTGGGAATTAATAAGATTGAAATAAATTATAAGCTGTTCCTTACGGAAATGAATGTTTGACCCAATGAAATTGTTGATTTACAATCGCACTGAAACCAATTGGGGTAATTGAAGAGAGATAATAGGATGAAAATAATACATATACATATATTAGGGCTTTTTTTGCTGTTATTCACCTATTTTGGAGCTACTGCGCAACAACAGCAGAAGGTTTCGGGAATGGTGCTGCAAAAGGGGAACGGTAATCGCATTGGAGATGCTGTGGTGCTTAATATGCGCACGCACAGATCAACGTTGAGTAACTCTTTTGGTGTTTTTACGATTGATGCATCGGTAGGAGATTCCCTGTCTTTTACCAAAGTCGGGTATTCACCTGTTAAAACCGTGCTGACCAACCTGAATGAGTTTTATGTGGAATTGCAAGAAGGGATACGATTGGAGACCGTCATCGTTGAGCGAAAAACGAAAGAGGCCGAATTAAATGATGCCATGAATAATTACGCTAAAAAGGGTGTTTATAATGGGGGTAAAAATAAGTTCGGAACCTATCTGGGTAGTCCTGCAACCGCCCTTTATAATCTTTTTGGAAGGGAAGCCAAAAATGCGAAACGCTTTGGGCGATTTATGGATAGGGAGAAGGAAGAGTTACAAGTTGATCGTATTTTCTCTCGTGAAGCCGTTAAAAATCTGACGAAGCTGGATAGTACAGAATTAGACGCCTTTATGATACGTTACCGTCCATCTTTTGATCTGGCTGAGCATTGGGGACAGTATGATTTAATGCATTACGTACAACAATCTATGGACGACTTTAATGCAAAGGGAAGGCCTAAAGGAGCTCTTTTACCTGATATTGAAGTAAAGACCCAAGAAAAATAAAAACATTTTGCTTTTGTTACTGTTAGCTGTTTGTACAAGTAGGAAAAGGTGATTTAAAATTATGTAGCGTATCGACGTCATTTTTGGAAGTTTTAACGGCCTTTTTCAGTGTTTTGTAACAAAAAAGTTGATAAAAATGTCTTTTGGCACTTTGTTTGATTTTAGAAGAACGGTATTTAATTTGAATATTAAAAGTCTTAGATAGCATACATATGAAAATGAATAGAAAATTAGCTGTATTAGGTTTGACAGTTGCAACCTCAGCTATGTTATTTGGAAGTTGTTCTACCATCCAAAATACAAATAATACGACTAAAGGTGGCGTAATCGGTGGTGTTGCCGGAGGTGCTTTAGGTGCATTGATCGGTGGCAAAGCTGGTAATACGGCTATCGGTACATTAGCAGGTGCTGCAATTGGTGGAGCTGCCGGTGTATTGATTGGTAAAAAAATGGATAAACAAGCTGCTGAGATTTCTAAAACTGTTGAAGGAGCTGAAGTTACGCAATCTGCGGAAGGTATCGTGGTTAAGTTTGATTCAGGTATTTTATTTGATTTCAATAAATCAGATTTGAAAGCGTCCGCTAAAGATAATATCGCAAATTTGGTAACAACCTTGAACAAAGAACAAGGTACTGAAATCCTGGTTATCGGACATACAGATAATGTAGGTACGTTGGCTGCGAATGAAAAAGTGTCTTTGGACCGCGCAAATTCTGTACGTGCATTTGCGGTATCTAAAGGCTTAGCGTCTTCGCGTATTAGAACTGAAGGTAGAAACTTCTCTGAACCAATTGCAAGTAACGATACGGAAGCAGGACGTGCTCAAAATCGTCGTGTTGAAATCGTTATTGTTGCAGGTGATCAAATGAAAAAAGAAGCGAAACAACAAGCAGGTCAGTAAGCATTCTCAGGAATATTCTCCTGAAACAAATCTATTGATCTTGAATTATAAGAAAGCGTTGATTTAATCAACGCTTTTTTTGTGAAATACAGCGTGTCAGAATTTTATATAGTCCATTTGCTCCTAAAATTTGACAAAGGATAAACCATATTTCTGTCTGACAAACTGTCATTATATGGATTTAAATTTCTAACTTTGTAGTCTTTGAAATAACTAAGGGCATAAAATCAGATCAGCAAAAGATCGGTCATTGCATTGGTTATGTCATCGAAAATAATAAAAATTATATTCTATTGAATATCGAGCTATGCTAGATTTAACACATACCACTAAGGAACACGACGAATCTCGTCAGGGTGAGGCATTATTATTAGAACAGGATCCGACGTTAAGTAATGGACGCAAACTGTATATTGAAAGTTACGGTTGCCAGATGAATTTTTCGGATAGTGAGATTGTTGCTTCTATTTTGTTGGATAAGGGATTTGAAACAACCAAGAATTATCAGGAAGCGGATGTGGTTTTTATTAATACCTGTTCAATCCGCGAAAATGCAGAACAGCGTGTGCGCAATCGTCTAAAGGAATTTGAAGCTGCTAAAGCAAAAAATCCTGGAATGATCGTTGGTGTGCTGGGGTGTATGGCGGAGCGTTTGAAATCGAAATTCTTAGAGGAAGAGAAGTTGGTTGATGTCGTTGTAGGGCCAGATGCTTATCGCGATCTACCAAATTTGATTGATAAGGTTGACGATGGAGCTAAAGCTGTAAACGTTTTGTTATCTAGAGAGGAAACGTATGCCGATATTAATCCAGTCCGTTTGAATTCAAATGGTGTAACAGCTTTTATTTCGATTATGCGTGGCTGCGACAACATGTGTTCTTTCTGTGTTGTTCCTTTTACACGTGGACGTGAACGTAGCCGTGATCCGCAATCTATCGTCAAGGAGGCCCAAGATCTCTTTAATGCAGGCTATAAGGAGGTTACGTTGTTGGGACAAAATGTGGATTCCTACAAATATACTGCTCCAGTAGCTGAAGGGGAGGAACCGGGTGAAACTATAACATTTGCTAGCTTGCTTACGATGGTTGCTGAAATCAGCCCGCTTTTACGTATTCGCTTCTCTACTTCCCATCCAAAAGATATTACAGATGAAGTTTTATATGCAATAGCTTCGCATGAAAACATCTGTAATTATATTCACTTGCCAGTTCAATCTGGAAATTCCCGGGTATTGGAATTGATGAATCGTACCTATGACCGTGAATGGTATATGGAACGTGTGGATGCCATCCGCCGTATTATTCCTGAATGTGCTATTTCTACCGATGTTATTACAGGTTTCTGTACTGAAACAGAAGAGGAGCATCAGGAAACATTATCTATGATGGATTATGTCAAATACGATTTCGCCTATATGTTTGCTTACTCGGAAAGGCCAGGTACTTTGGCTGCAAAAAGATACGCAGATGATATTCCAGAGGATGTAAAAAAACGTCGTTTAACAGAAGTTATCAATAAACAGCGCGATCATAGCTTATATCGTTATCAACATTTTGTTGGCAAAGTATGTAAAGTGCTTGTCGAGGGATTTTCAAAAAGGTCTGAGTTCGATTTTTGCGGTCGTAATGATCAAAATGCATTGGTGGTATTTCCAATTGATCCTCGATTTAAACAAGGTGATTATGTGAATGTACTTATCGAGTCATGTACTTCTGCGACATTATTGGGAAAGATTGTTGATTAAGAAAACTTAGATTGTTTTATTTCCAACTGGAAATTTATGGATAACCAAGATATAAAGAATAGATTTGGAATTATCGGTAATTCGCCTTTGTTGAACCGTGCTATCGATATTGCACGACAAGTGGCTCCAACTGATATCTCCGTATTAATACAGGGTGAAAGTGGGAGTGGTAAAGAAGTTTTTTCGCATATTATCCATCAATTAAGCTCCCGTAAGCATGGCCCTTTTATTGCGGTCAATTGTGGAGCTATACCAGAGGGGACCATTGACTCCGAGTTGTTTGGTCACGAAAAAGGTTCTTTTACGGGTGCCCATGAAGCCAGGAAGGGATATTTTGAAGTTGTTGATGGTGGAACAATCTTTCTGGATGAAGTGGGTGAGTTGCCTTTGGGGACACAAGCGAGATTATTACGCGTATTGGAATCAGGGGAATATATACGGGTAGGGTCATCCAAGGTACAGAAGACAAATGTGCGGGTGGTTGCTGCGACAAATGTGAATGTGTTTGAAGCCGTACAAAAAGGTAAATTTCGTGAAGATCTTTATTATCGCTTAAATACTGTGCCCTTGCGTGTGCCGTCTTTACGTGAAAGACCTGAAGATATCAACTTATTATTTCGCAAGTTTATTGTGGACTTTTCTGAGAAATACCGTACACCTGGCGTTCAATTGACAGAAGATGCACAGAATATGCTACGCAACTATAGCTGGCCCGGAAACGTGCGTCAACTGAAAAATGTTGCGGAACAAATCGCTGTTTTGGAGAAAGAACGCATTGTTGATGCATATACACTTCAAAATTATCTACCCAATGAATCCCGAACGAGTTTGCCAGCGGTCGTTCCTTCAAATAATGGTGGAAAAGAGGATTTTTCAGAAAGAGATTTGCTGTATAAAGTCTTATTTGATATGAAGAAGGATATGGTTGATCTGAAAAAACTGGTGGTTGAATTAATTCAGAAAGGTGTCGATTCTAACACATTTGATCAAAATTCTCCCTACATTAATCAATTGTATCAGGAGATTGAACCACAATTGAAAGCAGATCCAGAAAATTATAATACAACCCCAACGCTAACGATACATTCTCCGGCAAATCCGACCAATGTATTAAAAAATCCTGTTGCACAGGATGAATATCTTCAGGATGCTCAAGAAGTTGAGGAATCTTTATCGCTTGTCGATAAAGAGTCTGATCTGATCAAGAAAGCACTGAAAAAGCACCGTGGTAAACGTAAAGCTGCTGCGCAGGAGTTGGGAATTTCTGAAAGAACTTTGTACAGAAAAATTAAAGACTTAAATTTAGATTAAGGTTTACAGATGTTGTCAAGAAAAATTTTATATGCTTTTCTCACCACAATCTTTTTGTTTGTAATGAATAGTTGTGGGGTAAAATATGGATTTACTGGTGGATCCATTCCTGAGGGAATGAAAACAGTCAATATTCAATATTTCGAAAATATAGCTCCTTTGGTTTATCCGACGTTAAGTCAGAATTTTACGGAGGCACTGAAAGAGCGTATCCGTAACCAATCTCGATTGAGTCAGGTGAATCAAGACGGTGATGCTACCTTTGAAGGATTTATTACAGAGTATTCGATAAGTCC
>NZ_DKSP01000215.1:33241-47524 GCF_002472745.1 Sphingobacterium sp. UBA7253
TATCATAATAAAATTAATCCGAAGGATGATTTTGAACAGCCTTTTACGCGATTTAAAGAGTTTGCAGGAAATCTTCAAAGTGCACAAGAAGAGACCTTGGGTAAAGAAATTATTCAAATGTTAACTGAGGATATATACAATAAAGCGTTTGCTAATTGGTAATTCTATTTCCAAGATGAATCTTAATATATCATTATCCAATAACGAGCTTTTTTTTCAAGCAATCAATCATCCGGACACTGTGGCGGAAAATGTTGTTTTAGCATTGATTGAGAAATATCCGTACGCCCAAAGCCTGCGATTTGTTTATGAACGTAAAGTTTTTGGCAAGCATAGTTCAGTTCAGAATTTATCGTCTACTTTGCTCTATGCATCTTCTCCGAGTTGGTTGTATGAATTTATGCATTGTAAATCGGCGGCAGAGCCTGATGCAATAATGCCTTCAGATGAATTTCTAATGGATGGAGCACTTCGCGACGATGATGGGATTGTCGAAATTGAAGCTGAAAGCGAAATTGTTGCTGAACCAGTTTTATCCAAGGTGGAAGTTGATGAATTGGATCGTTTGATTCAAGCGGGGGTTGCAAAAGATTATTTTCGGTCAAGCGATCAGCAGCAAGAAATTATTGCCGATTCAGAGGAGTCTGCACTAGTAGCACCTGTTCTATCGGAATCTGTTGCCGAAATAATGGATGATGGTCAAGAACGTGTTTCGGTCTATGATGATGATACCATGCCATACAGTTTCTTATGGTGGTTGCATAAGACGAGATTAGAATATGCTGATACCTATCAGCCCTATGTTAAATCCCCATTAGGGCCAATGAAGCCCTCCAATGACGATATTGCTAAAATTCATGAGAAACTAGAAACTCAGCTACTCGATCAACAGATCCGGGAGAATATTTTTCATTTACAATCGCCTGAAGCAAAGTTGAGTGATGAGGTTAAAACGACAATCTCTTTTCAAATACCGCGTAAAACTGATGAGGTGATCGAAAAGTTTATTCGTGAGGAGCCTATGATTCAGCCTCTACAAGCGGAAAAATTAGACTTGGAGAATAAAGCTAGGAAAAGTTCGGAAGATCAACATACACTTGTTACCGAAACGCTCGCAAAGATCTATGTGGAACAAGGCTTATATCCAAAAGCAATAGAGGTTTACAAAAAATTAGTTTTGAAATATCCAGAAAAAAATGCTTACTTTGCGGCACGCATAACAGAATTAGAAAAGAAATTAAATTAATAACATAAAGAGATGCAAGGATTATTAATCGGTCTAATCATATTAGCTAGTATTATTTTAGCGTTTTTGGTTTTAATCCAAAATCCAAAAGGAGGTGGTTTGTCATCTGGTTTTTCAGGTGGAACAAATCTTATGGGAGTAAAACGTACAGGTGACTTTTTGGAAAAAGGTACTTGGATCATGGTTATTGCCATTATGGTATTTAGCTTAGGTGTAAATATTATTGGCACATCACCAAGTACATCTAAAGGTGGATTGGGCGGTCAAATTGAAGCGCCTAAACAACAAGGTCCATTGAATTTGGGTACTGGACAACAACCTACTGGTACTCCTGCGGGACAAGGGCAAGCTGCTCCGGCTCAATCGCAAGAAAAGGCCCCAGTGACTACACCGGCAACAAAACCAGCAGAAGAAGCTAAGAAATAGTTATCAATAAAGAATTATGAGCCCCGTTTGTTTCACAGACGGGGCTTTTTTATGTTGTGTATTTTGTCTAACGCCGACCTGTACCGTTAAATTTATCTGGATGTCGGTCGACGGAAGTAAGACTGGCAGGCCAGGAATGACAGTGTGACAGCAAAATGAATTTTTGTCGATGGGGATATTAACTTTTCTGTGAAAAATTGTCTTATAAGCTGCTTTATTTACAATTGGCATAAAAGATGATGGGTTTATAACGATTATAACATAAAAATAAATTCAATAACAGATAAAAAGTAAATTAATTATGGCATTAAGTATCAAACCTATCGGAGACAGAGTAGTAGTAGAAGCTGCTCCAGCAGAAGAAAAAACAGCTTCAGGGTTGTATATCCCCGATACAGCAAAAGAAAAACCATCTCAAGGTACAGTAGTTGCTGTAGGTACAGGTAAAGTTGACGAACCGTTAACTGTGAAAGTTGGTGACAAAGTATTATACGGAAAATACGCAGGTACTGAAATTACTTACGAAGGAAAAGAGTACTTAATTATGCGTGAGTCTGATATTTACGCGGTTATCTAATTAATAAGAAGAGATTATTTAAAAAGAGCTTACTGGCTCAATTAAGAATTCAATAGGTTATTTTAATGAAGCTTTAAAATTAGACGGATTAAAGATAGAATTTATTTGCAGTTCAATACTAACGTCTGATTATGCTTCTTGGAAATACTAAATACTCATAAAAAAATGGCAAAACAAGTAAAATATAACGTTGAGGCTCGCGAGGCCCTTAAAAAAGGTGTAGATACTTTAGCGAATGCAGTTAAAGTAACATTAGGTCCTAAAGGACGTAACGTAATTATTGAGAAAAAATTTGGTGCTCCAGTAATTACTAAAGATGGTGTTTCGGTAGCGAAAGAAATCGAATTGAAAGACGCTTTAGAAAATATGGGTGCACAAATGGTAAAAGAAGTAGCTTCCAAAACGGCTGATCAAGCTGGTGATGGTACTACAACTGCTACTGTATTAGCACAAGCAATCGTTGCTCCAGGTATCAAATCTGTTGCGGCTGGAGCTAATCCAATGGATCTAAAACGTGGTATTGACAAAGCTGTTGCAACTGTTGTTGCTAACTTGAAATCTCAATCTCAAGAAGTTGGTCAAGACAATAATAAAATTAAACAAGTTGCTACTATTTCAGCGAACAATGACGAAGTAATTGGTGCTTTGATCGCTCAAGCAATGGAAAAAGTAGGTAACGACGGTGTTATCACTGTTGAAGAGGCAAAAGGTACTGAAACAGAAGTAAAAACTGTGGAAGGTATGCAATTTGACCGTGGTTATTTATCGCCATATTTTGTGACAAATTCTGACAAAATGGAAGCGGAACTAGATAACCCATACATATTGATCTACGACAAGAAAATCAGTAACATGAAAGAATTGTTGCCTATCTTGGAGAAACAAGTTCAAACTGGTAAACCATTATTGATCATTGCTGAAGACTTAGATGGTGAGGCACTTGCAACATTAGTTGTTAATAAAATCCGTGGTTCGTTGAAAGTTGCAGCTGTTAAAGCTCCAGGTTTCGGTGACCGTCGTAAAGCAATGTTAGAAGATATCGCTATCTTAACTGGTGGTACTGTTATCTCTGAAGAAAGAGGTTTCAAATTAGAGAATGCTGAGTTATCTTACTTGGGTCAAGCTGAAAAAGTTCAAGTTGACAAAGATAACACAACTATTATCAATGGTTCTGGTAATGTAGAGGATATCAAAGCACGCGTTGCTCAAATCCGTTCACAAATCGAAACAACAACTTCTGATTACGATCGTGAAAAACTACAAGAACGTCTGGCAAAATTGTCAGGTGGTGTAGCTGTGTTATATGTAGGTGCGACTACTGAGGTTGAAATGAAAGAGAAAAAAGACCGTGTTGATGATGCTTTACATGCAACTCGTGCAGCTGTTGAAGAAGGTATTATCGCTGGTGGTGGTGTTGCATTCATTCGCTCAACTGAAGCCTTGGTAAACCTTAAAGGTGACAACGAAGATGAGCAAATCGGTATTGACATCATTAAACGCGCTATCGAAGAGCCATTACGTCAGATCTGTAATAACGCTGGTATTGAAGGTGCAGTAATCGTTCAAAAAGTGAAAGAAGGAACTGCAGATTTCGGTTACAACGCACGTACAGACCGTTACGAGAACTTAATCGCTGCTGGTGTAATTGATCCAACTAAAGTATCTCGTGTAGCATTGGAAAATGCAGCTTCAGTTGCTTCAATGTTATTGACTACCGAGTGTGTCTTAGCTGACGAAGCTGAAGAAAACCCTGTAGGTGCTGGTGCTCCTCCAATGGGTGGCGGTATGGGTGGAATGATGTAAGATTCATCCTTATAAAAAAAACCTGTTATCTTAGATAACAGGTTTTTTTATGCCTTGTACTTAATGACGCCTTCTGTATTTCTCGTAATAATGATCGTATTCTCGAGGTGAATAATTACGTTTAGTACCCCATTCCTGCAGCTCGTCATTAAAAAAATGTAACCAATATTGACGAAATCCTGAGGCTGAATCTACTGGATTTTCAAGTTGAGGAGTATTATATTCGTATATTTCTAAGATGCCTTCCTGATACTTCTTAGCAGCCACAATAGCGTCTGGTTTTCCAAGTTTTTGAATAACTTGTGCTTTGGTCATACCAACTTGTATCTTTGTAAGATCAGGCCCTTGAAGTATTTTGCAGTTTGAAAATAAAATCAACGTAAATATGGTCGCTAATGTTGCTCTGAAAATCCTGTTGTAGTTCCTTTGAATCATAATATGTTGTTTCTTGTAAGATAGGGATTGCATCAAATAGTTTAATCATTTTTAATCTAATAACCTTTCGCTGTATCGTCTCCACGTGGGTCGGCTCCTGTCTGTAATTTACCATTTGGTAATACAAGTATATTCTCCACACGGCCGATTGCCCCTCTCGGATTTATCGTATAGCCATCTTTTGTCAATTGGCCACGTAAATTGGAATTGATAGCGTTATTTTCGACATCAATGCGATCAGGAAGCCATTGATGATGAAATCTTGGCAGGCTCACAGCAGATTGTGCATTTTGTCGGAAGTCAATAACGTTGAGGATAGTCTGAAAAACAGAGGTAATGATGGTTGATCCCCCCGGGGTTCCCACAACCATGAATAGTTTGCCATCTTTTTCTACAATAGTGGGTGTCATTGAGCTGAGCATTCTTTTGCCGGGCTGAATCTCGTTCGCTTTTTCCCCTGTAAGCCCATACATGTTTGGGACACCGGTCTTCACAGAGAAATCATCCATTTCATTGTTTAGGAGAAAACCTGCGCCGGCCACAAATACTCCCGAGCCATAAGAATCATTGAGTGTTGTTGTAATGGATACTGCATTCCCTTGCTCGTCTACGATATTGAAATGTGTCGTTTGTTCACTTTCATAGCCAGGAATGACATCTGCATTGACATCTTTGCTTAATGTCGCTTTACGGAAATTGAATGAATTGAGTTTATGTGCATTTGAGCTGGAGTCAATAAGCTGTTGGACGGGTACCCTAATAAAATCAGGATCTCCTAAATATTTGGCCCGATTGGCATATACATAGCGTTCAGCTTCGACCATGACACGAATGGTTGAATCGGTTTGAAAGCCCCAGCGTTGAAGTGGAAACTGTTCGACTGATTTGAGCAAGGCCAAAAGAGATGTTCCCCCACTCGAAGGCGGCGGCATGGAAATAACTTTGTGCCCCCTGTAATTTGTGGAAATTGGGGTACGCCAAATTGCCTGATAATCCAGTAAATCTTGATGATTGATAATGCCTTTCCCTTTGTCCATTTCGGCAACAATTAAGTCGGCCGTTTTACCTTTATAGAAGCCGTCTCGCCCTTCTATTGCGATTCTTTCCAGCGTTTTCGCGAGTTCCTCCTGGATAAATGGGTCAGCTGTTTTCCAAGCTGTGGTTTTGATAATTGCAGCACCAGAGGGATTCAGCTTGACAAAACGATCTTTATGGCTTTCAAACTCATTGGCTTGTCGTTGACTGATTTTAAAACCTGTTCTGGCGAGCTGTATTGCTGGGAGTACGAGATCTTTCCATTGCAACTTGCCATACTTTCTGTGTGCTTCCCACATACCGGCAACAGACCCAGGGATGCCTGAGGCCAATTGACTGTAAAGACTCAACTCAGGAATAACATTACCTTGGGCATCGAGATACATATCCCGGGATGCTTTTTGAGGAGCTTTCTCACGAAAATCTAGGGCATCTAAATTACCCCGATGATCGCGATAGAGCATAAAGCCGCCGCCGCCAATATTTCCTGCATTTGGATAAACAACTGCCAAAGCAAATTGCACGGCAACTGCAGCATCTATTGCATTTCCACCTTGTTTTAAAATCTTTACGCCGACTTCTGAAGCCAAAGGATGCGCTGTGACTACGGCAGCCTTATTAAAAGTACTGGCCTGCTCGACCTTAGAATTTAGCTGTTGTTTTGTAGCACAAGAGGCAAGACATATGCTCGCTATGAGCGAATAGGTTATGAATTTATACATCGTACTCGATTTAAAACTTTAAATATTATCTCAAAGAGTTGTACAAACAATACGATCTCCAATTATTTAAGTTTTTCGTTGTTTTTATGGCGGTCGGCATCCCGAATTGATTTCTTTTGAAGATTTTGTTGCAGAGCTTCTGTTAGATCAATTCCCGTTTGATTGGCAAGACACATCAAAACGAATAATACATCGGCCATTTCATCTGCTAAATTGACTTCTTTGTCTGATTTTTTGAAAGATTGCTCTCCGTATTGCCGAGCCATTATTCGGGCAACCTCACCGACTTCTTCCATGAGTATAGCGGTGTTTGTCAGTTCGTTGAAATAACGTACTCCGGTACTATTGATCCATTTGTCAATAATGTCTTGTGCTTCTTTAATTGTCATCTTTTTCAATAAAAAATTAAAAGTTGTCCTTATCTTTTGTATCCATGACGATGGTAACTGGACCATCATTCAGTAGGTCGATTTTCATATCTGCTCCGAATATGCCCAGTTGAACCTCTTTTTGGAGCAATTGACTTAACAATAAAGCCATCTCTTCATACATTGGTTTGGCTTTATCCGGTTTTGCTGCTCTGATAAAAGAAGGTCTGTTTCCTTTTTTTGTTTGAGCAAAGAGGGTGAATTGTGAGATGAGTAAGATATTTCCGTCTATATCCTGTATCGATTTATTCATCAAGCCCTGTTCATCCTCGAAGATGCGTAAGTTGATGAATTTCTGTCCTAACCATTTAAGATCTTCTGTTGTGTCTGCTTCTTCAACTCCTAATAAAATCATTAAACCCTTCTGGATCTGGCCTGTAATCTGATTATCTACCGTACAAGAGGCGTTTTTCACTCGTTGTATAACTGCGCGCATAATGAAAAGTATAAAACCAAAGGTAAAAATTCCGATTGTTAAACACGATGTAATGTGCAATTTATCCACCATATTAAATAAAAAACGTCTCTTGCTTCCTCAGGAAAAAAGAGACGTTTTTTTATTTAAATAAATTGTTTCTAAAATTTGAAATTCAGGCCCAATAGGAAATTTGTTGGTGCTTGTGGGAAATAGAAATTATAATATTTTCGGGTATCACCTTCCATCCAACCGAAGGTGTAGCCATTGGCTTCGTACTTTTCGTTTAAGATGTTGTTGACCTGTAAAGTTGCACTGATGTTTTTGATACCTAATGCTGTAAAGCTATAATTTGCTAACAGATTGTTGACAAAATAAGAGGAAATGCTCCTCTCTTTCGCAGATGAATTATCTAGATATTGTCTTCCTACAAATTTGGATAGTAGAGAGAATGTCAGTGATGTTATCGGACTATAAGAAAAATTACTTGACAAAATCGTTCCCGGAGATAAAGCAATGTCTGTTTTCGAATAAAATATCCTTGTATTACCGATTACCTCTTCAAAGTCTTTAATTTTATTTTGGCTGAAACTAGCTGTTGCTTTCCAGTTGAACTGTTTGCTGATGTTCCATGATCCATCGAATTCAAGTCCCATTCTATAGCTATCTTTGACATTTTGTCGAATTGGAGAGCCAGTATCACTGATTTCACCTGTTGGGATCAACTGATCCTTGTAAAACATGCCATACCCATTCAATCCGATGTTGAATTTTTCATTTGTAAAGCGATAGCCAAATTCGATGTCCTGCATTTTCTCTGGGGTAGGGTCTGGTAAGGCGCTATTTTTCTCTATAAAATCCTTGCGAACAGGTTCTTTTTGTGCAAAGGCATAGGAAGCGTATACATTTGAATGGTCATTTAGCAAATAAGTTGCACCAGCTTTAGGGTTTAAGAAATTAAACTTAGGATGATAATTATAATTTTTCACCTTATCATCATCACCATACATGTGGTAATCTACATTCCGATATTGAATATCGGCCATTAATATCCACTTATCTAGTTTATAATCGACCTTTAAGAAATTACTGAAATCATTTTTTTGTGATTTCCCGAAGTAATATTTATCGTCAAGAAAACCTGTTGATGCATATTGTGCCCAAATCACCTGGCCATAATGTTTTCCTTTGTATTGATTATAAGCTCCACCCCAAGTAATTTCAAGCTGATCATTCGGTCTGTAATTTAGGGCATAGGTCATGCCATAAAAATAATTATCAAGCCATCTCCTGCGGACGAGATCTGTTTTTTGTATGGTATCTTTACCAATGATGACGTTAGGCAAGCCGTATTTACTTAGTTTATCTCCGGGTCTCATTTCTTCATAGTAACCATAACCTCTTGTATAGTGTAGGGCTGTATTGAGCGTCAATTTGTCGTTCAGGATATTGGTATAATGAAGTTGATGATGTTTCTGCGTATAATTATCTGTTTGATTTTGATACGTATATAGATTATAATTCCGGCCGGCGTTCATGAAACGATCTTTCTCTGCGCCCGAGATTTCGAGTGCATTATCTGCATAGTCATCCATGCGTGATCGATCGCCAGTAATCAATGGTTCGGGAACGCCATTCCAGGCTTGATATGTCTTTTCTTTTCCCCAGAATACAATTCCTTTTAAAATATGTTTCTTGCCATAATAACCTCCGTCCACATAAAAAGACTGTAAGTCTGAACTACCTCTTTCGATATAACCATCGCTACTGATTCGAGATAATCTGGCATTAAAGGCAAATTTGTCGTTAATTAGCCCGGTACCTACCTTGACTGTATTTTTCCAGGTATTGTAGGAGCCAAATGAATTGTTGAGCTCTGCGTAAGGGGTTTCGACTAACGTATTGGACTGAATATTTAATGAGGCTCCAAATGATCCGGCACCATTCGTCGAAGTCCCAATACCACGCTGAACTTGGATGCTCTCGGTAGAAGAGGCAAAGTCGGGAAGGTTTACAAAAAATGAACCCATGCTCTCGGCATCATTTAAAGGGATTCCATTTAATGTTACGTTGATTCGTTGATTATCTGATCCCCTGATTGTCATTCCGGTATAACCTATGCCTGCCCCGGCATCGGAATTGACCTGCACGGATGGAGTCTGATTTAAAAGGAATGGGATATCCTGGCCGAGGTTGTTACGTGTTATTTCTTCTTTGGAGATGTTTTTAAAGGTTGTAGGAGCATTTCTTTTGGCACGGGTAGATTGAACAAGCACCTCTTCCATTTGAATTGTACTAGGTTCTAACGCTACCGTAAGCTCCAAATTGTCTTTAACATCCACATTTTGGCTCCATGTTTTATATCCAAGAGAAGATACCTGGATCTGGTGCTTACCTGTATTGATACGATATAGTTTAATCAGCCCATTTTTGTCCGATTGGCCAGCAAAGGATGCTTGTCCATCTATAGATATGGAAACATACTGTAAGGGGGTCTGATTGGTATTGTCTACAGCTTTAATTGTCAGATTTTGTTGCGCAATGGCAATTTGGCTTGAAATAGTAGCTAAGGAGCTACAAATCAAAAATTTGATCATGGTAATGTATTTTGTTTGAGTTAAACAAATCATAGCAAGGGGTTACTACGACCGCACTATTTAACTAACCTCTCCCTACGCCAGCATTATCTGGATCAGGTGTACAGAATTTAATCTGTTGGGTATAATCTCAGCCTTTATTTGTGTTCCTGACAAAACAAGGCACCCCTATTCGATGCTGCGAATATATAAATTTAAAATTGAAATGAAGTATAAAGAAGTAATTTATGACAAATGAAAAAGAGCGGATTTGCGGTATTATTTCTTTTTGGTTAAAAATTTGTGCAAATTGTTGTTTTTGGTATTTATTGTTCTTTTTAGGTACCTTGGCATGAATTTTTCTACTAAAGGTATGTATTCATACAGGTCAAAAAATTTTAGTTACTAAATTGATAGTGAGGAGATAAAATGTTAAAATATTTAAGCGCTAATTATATTCTGCCGATTACTTCAATGCCAATAAAAGACGGTATTGTTTCGGTAGATGAGGAGGGGGTAATTCAAGGTATCTATGACCCAACTTCATTTACACCTTCAGATAAAACGAAGGTTGAGAGATATGAAGGAGTGATAATTCCAGGTTTTATCAATGCACATTGCCACATTGAATTGTCGCATATGAAAGGTATTGTTCCTAAAGGTACGGGGCTTCCGAGCTTTCTCAGTAAGGTGATGACAACGCGGTCGGCATCGATGAAAAAAATAGATGACGCTATGGCCAAAGCCGATCGAGATATGTACGAAAATGGTATTGTCGCAGTCGGAGATCACGCCAACACTGATAATTCTTCAAAATTGAAGGAAGATTCACAGATATTATATCACACATTTGTGGAGGTGCTCGGAATTGAACCTGAAGAAGCTGACTTTAAGTTAAAGGAGGCTAAATCGTTGACCCAAGAGTTTAGGAATGGGCATGTATCCATTACTCCGCACGCTCCCTATTCTTGTTCGAAGGTCCTTTTTAAAAAATTCAAGAAGATGGTTCCGGAAACAAATATTATCAGTATTCACAATCAAGAAAGTGAAGAGGAGAATAAACTGTTCCGTTATAAAATGGGTGAGTTCTTGGACTTTTATAAAAGTATAGGAAAAAATGCTGATGCGATTAAGGCGCAGGCAAGAAATTCGATTCAGTCTTATCTTCCTTATTTGCCTTATCCAAATAAATTATTGTTGGTTCATAATACCTATACCTCTCTTAAAGATTTGGATTTTGTAGAGCGTATGGATCGTGATGTGATGTGGTGTCTCTGTCCAAAGGCCAACCTTTATATTGAGGGAACATTACCAAAGGTTCAGAATTTTATGAATGCCGGACAGCGTTTGGTAATTGGAACGGACAGTTTAGCTTCAAACGACACATTGTCCATTTTGGAGGAGCTAAAGGTATTGCATGCGCACTTTGAGGATCTGGATTTCTTGCAGACTATTCAATGGGCTACAATCAATGGTGCTATCGCGTTGAACATTGAGAATGAATTTGGCTCACTTGAAGTGGGTAAAAAACCTGGGATTGTGTTGTTGCAAGGTATGGAACACATGCGCCTAAATGAAGATGTTAAGGTAAAACGTTTAGCGTAGTATTTAATTCCCCAAAACTTCTGTACTTTTGCTCTTATTGAACCGTCCATGACTATAATAACGAAACTATAGTCATGGTAAGTTCCATCTGACCGATGGAAGAAAAAATAAGTTACAGATGAAACATTTGAATATTTCAATAAGAGGTAAAGTACAGGGTGTCTTTTTTAGATTGACAGCCAAGGCGGTTGCAGATCAAGTCGGTGTTAGAGGCTTTGTTGTCAATTTAAAAGATGGTTCTGTTTATATCGAGGGCGAGGGTGATGATTTTGCACTAGATTCACTGTTGGACTTCTGCCAAGAAGGACCGGAGGGTGCAATTGTTGAAAGTGTTGAGGTAAAGGAAGGCGAAATGAAGGGCTTTTCCAATTTTGAAGTAGTTAAAAGAGTTCAATCTTAAGTCTTTTCGCCTTGTCAGTACTTAAAAAATTCGCCGGACAGACCATGATTTATGGCCTGAGTACGATTATAGCTCGTATGCTGTATTTCGTCATGACGCCATTATATGTGCTCAAATATCCACCTGCGTCCTACGGAATATTTACCAATATGTATGCCTGGGCGTCCATGATCAATGCTGTTTTGGCATTTGGTATGGAAACAACTTTTTTTAGGTTTCTCCAAAAAGTCGAAGAAAAGGATAAAAAGCAGGTTTTCAATAACAGTTTTATCGTCATTGCCTCTCTGGCAGTATTATTTTTTATAACGGCCTTCGTCTTTGCGGGTACTTTTGGTAGCTGGTTGAATAAGGGAACTTACAATGCCGATTACGAGAGCTATGTAAAATATTTCGCCCTCATATTGGCATTGGATGCATTAGCTATTGTTCCTTTTGCGAAATTGAGATCAGAGGGAAGGCCTATTCGATTTGGTGCCATTAAATTGGCCAACATCGGTATTATGGTTGCTCTTAACCTGTTCTTTATTGCGCTAGTTCCCTATTTGATAAAAGATGGTGGTGCTTTGGGCACTTGGTGTTCCGGCTGGTATAGAAATGAATGGATAGGTTATGTATTTATTTCTAATATTGTGGCAAGTGCAGCAACCTTTCTATTGCTCCTTCCTGAGATGAGGGGTTTCTATTTTAAACCCGAAAAGCAGTTAATCTTAAAGATGCTATCGTATAGCTTTCCGATTTTAATTGCCAATATTTCTTATATTATCAACGAAAATTTAGATAAAATTGTATTGCCAATCTACCTGCCTAAGGATATTGGTGATCGCGATTTGGGGATCTATGGAGCCGTTGGAAAATTAGCGATGTTTCTGAGTATTTTTGTTCAGGCTTTTCGATTGGGCGCCGAACCATTTTTCTTTTCTTATGCAAAAAATGCTAATGCAAAGAAGACCTATGCGTTGATTATGGAATATTTCGTAATTGCCATGATGTTAGTTATGCTGGGGATTACAGCGAATATCGACTGGCTGAAGTATTTTATTAAAGGAAATGTGGAAACTCGTGACTTATATTGGTCTGGACTTTTCATCGTTCCGCTATTACTATTCAATTATGTGCTGCTGGGAATCTATATGAATCTTTCGGTATGGTATAAGCTTTCTGACCAAACGCGGTACGCTTTGTATATTTCATTGGTAGGCGCAGGAATAACTGTCGTTGCGAATTATTATCTGATTCCTAGATACAGTTATGTTGGAGCATCAATAGTCACATTTTTAGCCTACTTTTCTATGGTGGTGCTATCTTATGTATGGGGACAAAAACATTATCCTATACCTTATAAATTGGGCAAGATCCTGATGTATATAGTTGTAGGAATATGTTTCTCCTATCTATCCTATTTTGTATTTAATCATAATACCTTCGTTGGTAATGGGCTTTTGATTGCTTACATTGGAGGTGTATTTCTGATGGAAAGAAATCAGCTCAAGCGATTCATAAAGAAAGACGCTTAAACGAAAAAAGGTCGTGCTAATGTTAACTTAGCACGACCTTTTTCTTTATAAATTGTGGACTTCAGGATTATACCATTTCTGCCGAGAAATTGTGTTCAATTTCATGAAGTACCTCAAGAATCTCTGCCTGGCTTTGAAGGCTAACCAATTTCATTCGGTGTTCTTTAAAGTTGGGGATTCCTTTGAAGTAATTCGCATAATGCCTGCGCATTTCAAAAATACCCAATTTGTCACCTTTCCATTCAATGGATTTGTTCAGATGTGTTCTGCAAACCTCGACACGTTCGGCAATAGTTGGTCCTTCTAAACGCTCACCAGTATTGAAAAAATGTTTTATTTCTCTAAAGATCCAGGGGTATCCGATTGCTGCACGGCCAATCATAATGCCATCCACTTCAAACTCCTGCCGCCATGCCGCAGCTTTTTCGACAGAGTCTACATCGCCATTGCCAAAAATTGGAATCTTGATGCGCGGATTGCGTTTGATATCACGAATCATAGACCAGTCCGCCTGACCTTTATACAGCTGCGCGCGCGTACGTCCATGAATCGCAAGTGCTTTGATCCCCACATCTTGTAACCTTTCGGCAACTTCGTATACATTTTTTGTGTTGTCATCCCAGCCAAGACGTGTTTTCACCGTTACGGGTAGATCCGTAGCCTCAACGACAGCTTTTGTCATTGCAACCATTTTATCGATGTCCTGTAGCAGGGATGAACCAGCTCCTTTACAGACTACTTTTTTAACTGGACAGCCGTAATTGATGTCGATTAAATTAGGCCCTGCTTTTGTGCAGATCTCAGCAGATTGACGCATACTTTCAATATCTCCACCAAAGATCTGAATGCCAATAGGACGTTCATATTCAAAAATATCAAGTTTTTGAATTGACTTTGCAGCATCCCGAATTAAGCCTTCCGAGGAAATAAATTCAGTATACATTAAATCAACACCATTCTGTTTGCACACATAGCGAAACGGAGGATCACTTACATCCTCCATCGGAGCTAATAACAATGGGAATTTACCCAAATCAATATTTTCACCAATCTTGACCGACATCTTCGATAATTTTTTACAAATTTACATTTAATTTTCCG